>JBBQXR010000040.1:0-13873 GCA_038209455.1 Acidimicrobiia bacterium | reverse complement strand
CTTCGGTCTCACTCGCCCATCGGGATGCGACGGGTTGGCCGTCGCCATCGGAATGGGTCTTCGACAACGTGGTGGAGAAGCCAAGACCCCCGGCGTCGATCGCGGTGTGCAACTCTGCGACCATCGCCGCGAGTTCGGCGTCGGTGGCCTCCCGTCCGACGGCCTCGGCCCCCATCACGTAGCGGCGCAACGCGCAGTGCCCGACGAGGAATCCGGCGTTGACCGCGATCGACCCATCGAGGCGGGCGAGGTACTCGCCGAAGGATTCCCAGTTCCAGTCGACACCCTGCTCGAGTGCCGCCAACGGCATGCCCTCGACCTTGGCCATCATCCGGCGCAGGTAGTCGGCGTCCTCGGCGTGTAACGGGGCGAGGGTGAACCCGCAGTTCCCACCGATCACCGAGGTGACGCCGTGCACGTTGCTCGGCGATGCACTCGGGTCCCAGAAGAGTTGCGCGTCGTAGTGCGTGTGCGGGTCGACGAAGCCCGGCGCGACCATCAGTCCCTCACCGTCGACCTCGCGCCGGCCGCGATCCTCGATCGTGCCGACGGCGGTGACGCGACCGTCGGCCACACCGACGTCGGCCTGGCGGGCCGGCGCGCCCGTCCCATCGACGAGCGTCGCGTCGCGCACCACTAGGTCGAGCATCACTACCTCCGGACCGACATCTGACGGGTCGTCAGATTAGGCGGCCCGACCGGGAGCGGTCGCTAGTCGCGCTGGTCGGGATTCGGGTTCAACGCCCGGGGCCGGCACAGCATCTGCTGGCCACCGGTGGCGAGCAGGGTCCCCGACTCACCCCAGATGGATCCGACCCCACCGACGAGTCCGTCCCGGGCCGCAGGCGAGTGGGCGTCGGTGAGGAGGAACTCGTCGTTCGGTGCGAGCGCATGGAAGCGCGCCTGCACGTCGACGCTCGGCGCGTACCAGTTGCCGTTCTCGGGGTGGCCCCGCATCGCGACCGGCCAGAGCACGGTGTCGAGCACCAGGAGCGCACGGCCCGCGTCCACGAAGGGATCCGTGAAGGTGGCGGTCGGCCGGAACCGGTACCACGCGTTCTCGTGGAACTGACCGGGCGGTCGGGCGTCCCAGTCGTCGATCCAGTCGCACGGACGACACTCGAGGTTGTCCCAGAAGGCGAAACCAGGGTCGTCGAGGTTGAGTGCGGCCATCCGCTCGGACATCGTCGGGAGCTCACGTGCGGCCGGCACCTCGGGCATGGTCCACGCGTCGTGTTCGAGTCCGGCGACCTCACCGACCACCCAGACCATCGCTTCGAGGATCGGCGCATCACGTTGGGTCATCGATACTGCGATCGATTCGGCCCGTTTGGTCCGCCGCAACGTGCGTACGTTCAGATCGACGGCATCGAAATCGGCGACGCCCAGGAAATGCGCGTTGAACGAAACCGGTCGACGCAGGTCGGTGTGTGCGCCGGCCGCGCGCAACGCGAGCGCGGCAAGAAACCCGCCGTTCGGCCCCCAGATCTCCCAGTCTCGGGTCACCTGCCCGGTGTACCGACCGTTCGCCCCGGTCACGGTGGTGTCGATGTCGAGTGCCCCCATGGATCCGATCGTAGGGAGCGGCGACGGCGGCCGGGCCCGATTTCCGGGTGGCTCGGCCCCGACCGGACCGGAGCCGACCCGGATATCCTCCCGCCGATTCGCACCGACGAGGAGCTCGAGTGGAACGCGCGGACATCGAATGGGGAACGATCCCGAACCTCCTCCACGACGCGGCGTCGACACGCGGCGACACGCCCGCGATCTACGACGGTGACACCGTCGTCTCGTGGACCGAACTCGAACGCGTGGCACGCCGGGCCGCGTCGGCGTACATCGCGCTCGGCGTGGAACCGGGAGACCGCATCGCGATCTGGGCGCCGAACGTGTGGGAATGGATCCCGGCCGCGCTCGGCATCCATCTCGCCGGTGCCGTCCTCGTCCCGCTCAACACGCGCTACAAGGGCATGGAAGCCGCGTACATCCTCCGACGGAGCAACGCCAAGGTGCTCGTCACGATGGGCGAGTTTCTGGGGACCGACTACGCCGCGCTGCTCCACGCTGCGGCCGAGCCAGATTCGCTTCCCGATCTGCGGGCCATCGTGATGCTGCGCACGACCGGCGCCGGGAGTTGGGACGAGTTCCTCGATGCCGCACCCGCCGCCGACGCGGAGATCGACCGTCGGGTCGCGGCACTCGGGCCCGACGATCTCTCCGACATCCTGTTCACTTCGGGTACCACCGGGAATCCGAAGGGCGTGATGGAGACCCATGGCGCAACCCTGCGCGCGTTCCAGGCGTGGAGCGACGTGGTCGGGTTGCGCGCCGGTGACCGCTACCTCATCGTCAACCCGTTCTTCCACGCGTTCGGCTACAAGGCGGGCTGGCTCAGCGCACTCATGACCGGCGCCACGATGCACCCGCAGGCGGTCTTCGACGTCGACCAGGTGCTCGAACGGGTGAGTCGCGAGCGGATCACCATGCTCCCCGGCCCGCCAACGCTGTTCCACACCATCCTCGACCACCCCCGGCGCGGTGAGTACGACCTGTCCAGCCTGCGCCTCGCGGTCACCGGTGCCGCGGCCATCCCGGTCGAACTGATCGTCCGCATGCGCGACGAACTGACCTTCGAGACGATCATCACGGGCTACGGCCTCACCGAGGCGTCCGGCATCGCGACCATGTGCCGCTTCGACGACGACCCCGAGACCATCGCCAACACGAGCGGCCGCGCCATTCCCGACGTCGAAGTCCTCGTCGTCGAACCGAGCGGCCACGAGGTCACTCGCGGCGAACCCGGTGAGATCGTCGTGCGCGGATACAACGTCATGCGCGGGTACTTCGACGATCCCGAGGAGACCGCGATCGCCATCGACGCCGAGGGCTGGTTGCACACCGGCGACATCGGGATCATGGACGACCGGGGCTACCTCCGGATCACCGATCGGACCAAGGACATGTTCATCGTCGGTGGCTTCAATGCGTACCCCGCCGAGATCGAGAACCTGATGCTCGCGAACGACGCCATCGCCCAGGTGGCCGTCATCGGAGTCCCGGACGACCGCATGGGCGAGGTCGGGATGGCCTTCGTCGTCCTCCGACCCGACGCCACCGTCACTGCCGACGCCATCGCCGCGTGGTGCAAGGAGACGATGGCGAACTTCAAAGTCCCCCGCCACATCGAGATCGTCCACACGCTCCCGCTGAACGCGACCGGCAAGGTGTTGAAGTTCGAGTTGCGGGACCGGGCCGCCACAACGCGTGCTCGGCAATGACGCTCACCGATCGCGAACAGGAACGCTGGCGCACCTCCCTGCGCGAGCAGATGTGCGGCACGCCGTTCGTGGCGAAGCTCGGCGTGGTCATCGACGAGTGGTCCCCCGCCGGTGTCCGCCTCCGCCTCCCGTTCGCCCACCACGTGACCAACGACGGGAACGCGATCAACGGCGGGGCGATCTCGTCGCTCATCGACGTCGCCGGTGCCGCCGCGGTCTGGGCGGGTCACGATTTCGACAAGGGCATGCGGGCCGCGACCGTCTCGATGACCGTCAACTTCATCGGCGCGGCCCGGACCGTCGACCTGCTCGCGGACGCGACCTGCGTCAAACGGGGTCGCGATCTTTCGTTCTCCGAGATCCGGGTCAGCGATCCCGAAGGCGCCCCGGTCGCCAACGGCACCCTCGTGTACCGCATCGTCCCCTGAGGGCGCCCTCCGTTGCACTAGCTGTGCAACTACCTCTACCGTGCCGCCCGATGACGTCCGCCTCTGCCGTCGACGGCCGGTCCGCTCGAGCCCAGCGCACCCGGGACTCGGTCGTGACCGCCGTCCTCGAGTTGGCCGGGGCCGGCGACGCGCGCCCGACGGCGAAGGAGATCGCGGACCGGGCCGGCATTTCGGTGCGCTCGGTCTACGTCCACTTCGACGACCTCGACGACCTGTTCCGCGCGGCCGCCGCCCGCCACTTCGAACAGATGGCCACGTTGCTGCACCCGGTCGACGCCGGCCTGCCACTGCCGGAGCGGATCGTGGCCGCGGCGAGTCAACGCATCGCGATCAACGAGAACTTCGGTGCCGTCCGTCGCGCCGCGGAACAGTGGGCTCCGCTGTCACCGGCACTCGCCGACGTGCTGCGCTCCGGACGCGACGTCGGCCATCAGGACATCGATCGCCTCTTCGGTCCCGTCCTCGTCGGTCGCACCGACCACGACGTGGCCCTCGGAGCGATCAACTTGTTGCTCGGCCCGGCCGCGTGGGACAACCTGCGGGATCAGGGCCTGTCGGTCGACGCGGCCGCCGAGATCATCGTCCACACCCTCACCCGCCTCTTGGAGACGCCCTGATGGAGATCCTCCGCACGCCCGACTCCCGGTTCGAGGGTCTTCCCGACTTCGGATTCGCGCCGCACTATTTCGACGTTCCGAGCGGCGACGGCGGCGAAGTGCTCCGGGTCCATCACCTCGACGAGGGACCTGTCGACGCGGCGGAGACGGTGCTGCTCATGCACGGCGAACCCTCGTGGTGCTTCCTCTACCGCCACATGATCCCGGTGCTCACGGCGGCCGGACATCGCGTGGTCGCCCCCGACCTCGTCGGGTTCGGACGGTCGGACAAGCCGACGCCGCGCTCGGAGTACACCTTCGCCCGCCACGTGCGATGGATGACCGACTGGTGCAACGGCGTCGGCCTCTCCGATGTCACCCTGGTGTGCCAGGACTGGGGCGGTCTGATCGGACTCCGCCTCGTCGCGGCGATGCCGAACCGGTTCCGACGCGTGGTCGCCGCCAACACCTTCCTGCCCACCGGGGACAACTCGCCCGGCGATGCCTTCCTCGCCTGGCAGAAGTTCTCACAGGAGGTCGAGCAGTTTCCGGCGGGACTCATCATCAACGGCGGATGCACCACCGACCTGTCCGATGCGATCGTCGCCGGGTACGACGCGCCGTTCCCGGACGAGACGTTCAAAGAAGGCGCCCGCCAGTTCCCGTTGCTCGTGCCCACGTCGCCCGACGATCCCGAGGCCGCTGCGAACCGGGCCGCATGGGATTCCCTCGGCCGATTCGACCGCCCGTTCCTGACTGCGTTCTCCGATCATGATCCCGTCACTGCGGGAGGCGACAAGCCGATGCGGAAACGGATCCCCGGCACGCAGGGCCAGCCCCACACCACCATTGTCGGCGGTGGCCACTTCCTCCAGGAGGACCGCGGCCCCGAACTCGCACGCGTCGTCAACGACTTCATCGCCGGGACGGCCCCATGACGTGGTCGCATCCACGCGGTCGGGCTGCGTAGGGTCACCGCAGTGTTCCGGGGGGAAGCACGCCGAACTGAACGGGAAGGCGACGACGCATGAACGCGCTCGCGCTCAGACTCGTTCCCGACGCCAGGATCCGGAAGGTCCTCGCGTGGATCATCCCGCTCGCGCTCGTGACCTTCGCCGTCACGGTGTTCCCGTACCCGGCCCCGCTCGGCATCATCCTGAACGGCGCGCTCGTCGGCGGGCGGATCGCACTCATCGCACTCGGGATCTCGCTCGTCTACCGCTCGAACCGCGTGATCAACTTCGCCGCGGCCGACCTCGGCGTCGCGCCGGCGACCCTCACCGTGCTCCTGGTGTTGGGATTCAGCTGGAACTACTGGCTCGGCGCGTTCATCGGCCTCGCCGGAGCGATCGTGCTGGGCGCGCTCACGGAACTGCTCATCATCCGACGCTTCCGCAACTCGCCGCGCCTCATCCTCACCGTCGCCACCATCGGCGTCTCCCAGATCCTGCTGTTCCTCGCCTTCAGCATCCCGAACTGGCTCGGTGGTGACACCCTCAGCGGACTCGGGCAACGACTGGCGCCGCCGTTCACCGTCAACTGGTCGTTCGGCGGGACCATCTTCAACGCCAACGACATCGTCACGCTCGTGACCGTGCCGCTGTGCCTGATCGCGCTCACGCTGTTCCTCACCCGATCCCGGACCGGGACCGCAGTCCGGGCGGCGGCCGAACGTACTGACCGGGCCGCGATGCTCGGGATCCCGGTCGGACGGGTGCAGACGATCGTCTGGATGATCGCGTCGACCCTCGCGTTCATCGCGATCTTCCTGCGGGCCGGTACGGTCGGGTTGCCGATCGGGTCGGCGCTCGGCCCGGCCTTCCTCATCCAGGCCATCGGGGCCGCGGTGATCGGCAGCTTCGAACGCTTCCCGACCATTGCCGTCGCGTCGGTCGCGATCGGGATCCTCGATCAGTGCAACACCTTCCAGCCGGGCAACCGACCCGCCTTCAATGACGTCGCGTTGTTCATCGTCGTCCTGCTCGCGCTGCTGTTCTCCAAACGGGCGACCACCACCCGCGCCGGTGACGTGAGCACGTGGAAGTCGATCGGGGAGGTCAAGCGGGTACCGCCCGAGTTGGCGAGTCTCCCTGAGGTGCGGTTCGCGCTCTGGGGCTTCGGCGCGCTCATCGTCGGCGCCCTGGTGGCGCTGCCGGCGTTCCTCACCGAGTCCCGGCTGAGCCTGGCCACCGTCGTCGCCATCTTCGCGATCGTCGCGTTGTCGTTGGTGGTCCTCACCGGGTGGGCCGGGCAGGTGAGCCTCGGCCAGGTGGCGTTCATGGGCATCGGCGCCGCCGTCGGTGGCGCCATCACCGCCAACCAGGGCTGGGACATCTCGATCGCCATGCTGATCGCGGGCCTCGTCGGGGCCATCGTCGCGGTGATCATCGGATACCCGGCCATCCGTCGGCGGGGGCTGACGCTCGCGGTGATCACGTTGGCGTTCGCGTTGGTGACCCAGACCTATCTCCTCAACCGGGAGTTCTTCGGCAGCTGGCTCCCGGACTCACGGATCGAACGACCCGACATCTTCGGCATCATCAGCATCCAGTCCGAGACCCGGTTCTATTACTTCACCCTCGTCGTGCTCGGCCTCATGATGCTGGGCGCGCGCGGCGTGCGCCGGAGTCGCACCGGTCGGGCGTTGGTCGCGATCCGGGAGAACGAGAATGCGGCGCGGTCCTACGGCATCGACGCGGTCCGCACCACGGTCGTGGCCTTCGCGATCTCGGGGTTCATGGCTGCGGTCGCCGGCGTGTTGTTCGTGCACCAACAGAACGGTCTCGGCACCGCGCCCTACCAGCCGACCGAGAGCCTCACCGCCTTCTCCACCGTGGTCATCGGCGGGATGGGGTCGCTGCCCGGCGCGGTGCTCGGCGCCTTCTATATCCGAGGTGCTCAGTACTTCCTGCCCGGGAACTGGCAACTCGCGGCGAGTGGCTTCGGCGTCGTCGTGGTCTTGTGGCTGCTGCCCGGTGGTCTGGGCGCCGCGCTCGTACGCGTGAGGGACGGGTACCTCCGGTGGGTCGCCGAACGGCGCGGGATCCTCGTGCCGAGTCTGCTCGCCGACCGCCGCGAGACCGAAGCGGAACCGACCGAAGCCGTCGCGCTCCCCCACGCTGACGCGCCGTTGCCCGTCGCCGGCGCGACCAAGGAGGCCGGATCATGACGGCCGTCGCGGCGCCGAAGGCGGGCGGGCGCCTGAGCAACTGGATGCGGTCCCTCGGCGGGGGCGCTCCCCTCTATCCGGTGCTGATCCTCTTCGGTCTGAGCACCGTCGACCAGTTCGACAAGACCGCGTTCCGCATCCTGCTCCCCGACATCGACAAGGACCTCCACCTCACCACCGGCGACGCGATCACCCTCGTCGGCCTCGTCGGGGCGGCGGCGATCCTGCTCTCGGTCCCGATCGGGTTCATTGCCGACCGACGCCCGCGGGTCCCGATCGCGATCGGCGGCGCCATCATCTGGGGCGCGTTCTCGCTCCTCACGGGGTTTGCCACCGCAACGTGGATGCTGTTCATCGCTCGGGCCGGTTCGCAGTTGGGTGAGGCCGCCAACGCGCCGACGCACAACTCGCTGCTCGCCGACTACTACCCGTTCGAGGCGCGCAACGGTGTGTTCTCGTTCCACCGGGCGTCGCTCGCCGTCGGTGCCGCGATCGGTCCCCTCGTCGCCGGGACGATCGGTGCGGCCTACGGCTGGCGGGTGCCGTTCATCGTGTTCGCGTTCCCGACCGCGATCATGGTCCTGCTCGCGCTCCGGCTGCGGGAGCCGAACCGAGGGCACTACGAGCGCGCGGCAATGGGCGCCTCGGAAGACAGCATCACGACCGAGGAGGTCCCGCCGTCGTTCGCCGAGTCGTGGCGAATCGTCTGGAACGTGGGCACGCTCCGGCGCATCTTCTACGCCCTGCCGTTTCTCGCCACCGCGTTCATCGGCCTCGGGGAGATGAGCAACCTCTTCTACGCCAAGATCTTCCACGTCGGGACGGCCGAGCGTGGGTACATCGCCGCGGCGCTCGCGCCGGCGCAGCTCATCGCACTGATGGTGGGGGCACCGATCGCAACGCGGCTGCTTGCACGCGGCCCGGCGCTGATCCCCCGCTTTGTGGCGGGGGTGAGCCTGATCGTGGCCGCCGCCTGGGCCGGCTTCGCACTCAGCCCGACCCTGCCGATCGCCATTGCCCTCAACGCCGTCCTGCTCGCCGGCGCGGTGCTCATCACGCCGGTGATCTTCGTCGCGCTCTCGCTCACGATCCCGCCGAAGGTCCGGTCCTTCGGGTACGCGGCCGCGTCTTTGTTCATCCTCCCTGGCATCGTCATCTACGTGATCGTCGGCGCGTTGGCAGACTCCATCGGACTGCGCAACGCCGTGCTCCTCAACGTCCCGATCTTCCTTATCGGCTCCGCACTCATCGCCAGTTCGGGACTCGAGATCGACCGCGACATCCGGCGCGTCTGGGGCCAGGCCGCTGCGCTCAGCGAGGTCCTGTACGAACGACGCCAGGGACGCGTGAAGATGTTGCTCTGCCGCGGCATCAACGTGAAGTACGACAACGTGCAGGTGCTCTTCGGCGTCGATTTCGAGATCGACGAGGGCGAGATCGTCGCGCTGCTCGGCACGAACGGGGCCGGGAAGTCGACGTTGCTGAAAGCCATCGCGGGCCTCGTCGAGCCCACCGACGGATCGATCATCTTCGACGGCCGGGACATGACGTACACCCCACCCAACGAGACCGCTGGCCGCGGCGTCACGATGGTGCCCGGGGGCCAGGGCGTGTTCCCCACCCTCACGGTGCGGGAGAACCTTGCGCTCGCCGGTTGGCTGCACCGCAAGGAGAAGGACCGCGTCGCCCAGGCGACCGAGCACGTGCTCCAACTCTTCCCCGTGCTACGAGAGCGGATGGACCAGGCCGCCGGCAACCTCTCCGGTGGTCAGCAGCAGATGCTCACCCTCGGGATGGCGTTCATCGAGAAGCCGCGCCTCCTGATGATCGACGAGCTGTCGCTCGGCCTCGCACCCGCAGTGGTCGGACAGCTCCTCGGCATCGTGCGCGAACTCCGCGACGCCGGGACGACGATCATCCTCGTCGAGCAGTCCGTGAACGTCGCCCTGACGATTGCCGAGACCGCGTACTTCATGGAGAAGGGCGAGATCCGGTTCCACGGTCCGACCGCCGAACTCCTCGAACGGCCCGACGTGTTGCGGTCGGTGTTCCTCGAGGGCGCGGCCACGCTGGGGTCCGCCGATGCTCCCCGCACGGCCGCCGTCACCACCGCGCCCCGGGTGCCGCCGAACGGCGATGCGGCACCCGGTGAGGGGCCCGAACGGGCCGATCGCCTCGAAACCCGGGGCATCAGCAAGCGGTACGGCGGGGTGACGGCGCTCGACGACGTATCGATCACGATCAAGGCCGGCGAAATCGTCGGGTTCATCGGCCCCAACGGTGCGGGCAAGACCTCGCTCTTCGACGCGATCTCGGGCTTCCTGCCCATCGACGGCGGCCGGGTGCTCATGGCGGCCAACGACGGCGAGGTCTATGACCTCACCGAACGACCGGCGCACGTGCGGTCCCGCCTGGGACTCGGTCGGTCGTTCCAGGACGGCCGACTCTTCCCGGCACTGACCGTTCGCGAGACGATTGCCGTGGCACTCGAGTGCAGCGTCGGAGTGAAGGACCCCATCGCCGCCGCCCTCTACCTCCCGGCGGTGATCGAATCCGAGGCCGTCGTCTACGACCGGGTGGAACAGCTGATCGAGTTCATGGGTCTCGCCGCGTTCCGCGACAAGTTCACCCACGAACTCTCGACCGGCAGCCGACGCATCGTCGACCTCGCGTGTGTGCTCGCCCACCAACCGACGGTGCTCCTCCTCGACGAACCGTCGAGCGGCATCGCCCAGCGCGAGTCCGAAGCCCTCGGACCGCTGATGACCAGGATCCGCGACCAACTCGGGGCCAGCCTGCTGGTAATCGAGCACGACCTCCCGTTGCTGTCGTCGGTCTCCGACCGCATGATCGCGATGGATCTCGGCCGCGTGATAGCAGAGGGAACACCCGAGGAAGTGGTGAACGACCCCCAGGTCGTCGCCTCCTACCTGGGTGACGATCAAGCCGCGATCGCCCGTTCGGGCGACCGGAACTAGGGGGAAGAGCTCATGGAACCAACCCAAGGACGCGCCGGTGGCGGCAACCGACCGAGCGCAGCCAAACGGTACGGACCATTGATCGCGATCGTGGCGATCGTGGTCGTCGTCGCGATCATCGTGGCGGTGACGAACAGCAGCGACAACAAGAAGGCGTCGACCTCGACGACAACGGCCGCGGCGGGCAACGGCAAAGCCCCGTGGCCCCTCTTCGACAAGGCGGACACGAAGACCAACTGGGGTCCGAACTGCGACACGAAGACCGGGCAGGTGAAGATCCCTTGGCAGTACTCACCGCCGTGTGCGAAGCAGTTCACCGGCAACAACGGAGGCGCGACGGCAGACGGCGTCACGGCCGATTCCGTCAAGATCGTCGTGTACCAGGGTGACCCGGCGAAGAACCCGTTGCAGGCCGCCACCGTCTCGAAGGCCGGCGCCGACGTGAGCCCGGCGACTGCCCGCAAGACCTACGACGGTTACTTCAAGCTCTTCTCGCAATACCTGAATCTCTACGGACGCAAGCTCGACATCCAGTACTTTCCGGGCACCGGCGGGCCGATGGACGAGGTCACGGCCCGGGCCGATGCGGATGCGATCGCCGACATGCACCCGTTCGCAGTGATCTCGGGTCCGAACCAGACCCCGGTGTGGGCCGAGGAGTTGACCTCGCGTCATGTGCTCTGCCTCGGGAACTGCTCGCTGGCGGTGCCCACCAAGACGGTCACCGCGAACCAGCCCTACCTCTGGGGCGACGGACCGACCCCGGAGCAGGCCGCGTTGATGACGTCGAAACTCGTCGTCAACCAACTCAAAGGCAAGAACGCCGTCTACGGCGGGGACGCGGTGAAGAACAAGAAGCGCGTCTTCGCCGTCACGCACTACGACACCGTCGACGGTCAACAGAAGGACGCGTACGCGGCGTTGAGGACCGCACTCACCGCGGGTGGTGTCAAGATCGCCGCCGACCTCCCGTTCCAGCTCGACCTGGCGCGTGGCCAGGAGAACGCGCGCGTGATGATCGCCAAACTGAAGGACGCGGGCGTCACCACGGTCATCTACACCGGCGACCCGCTGACCCCGGCGAACCTCACCAAGGAAGCGACGGCGCAGAACTACTACCCGGAGTGGGTCATCGGCTCCAACGTCCTCGTCGACATCGCGGTGTTCGGCCGCACCTACGACCAGGACCAGTGGCAGCACGCGTTCGGCCTCGCGTTGACGCCGGCCCGGGTGAACCAGAACGTGAACCCGGCGTACAGCCTCTACAAGTGGTTCAACGGCACTCCCCCGCCCGACAACACCTACGGCGTGATCCTCGGCGACCTCCGCCAGATCGTGCTCGGCATCCACGAGACCGGACCGAACCTGACGCCCACGACGTTCAAGGACGCGCTGTTCAACGCCCCAATCGCCGGGGGCAGCCCGCTCGCACCGCTTCTCTCGCGCGGGAACCACGGACTGTGGCCGGGCACCGACTGGGGCGGCAGCGACGACACCGGACTCATCTGGTGGAACCGCACGGCCCGAGGTGAGAACGAGATCGGCGCCGTCGGCGACGGCCTCTACGAATACACCAGCATGGGCAAGCGTTGGACCCTCGACAAGATGCCCACCACCGACCCGGGACTGTTCGACACCGCCAAGTCGGTCACGATCTTCGACTCCGTTCCGAAGGCCGCCGAGGTCCCGAACTACCCGTCACCGGCGAAGTAGCCACCGGGGTATCGCGCGAGCAAAACCTCCCGACTCCGGGCGCCGTATGGCCCGGGGTCGGGAGGTGGCGCCGCTACCCTGCGCGATGTGGAACCCACCGCTCGCGCGCCCAAATCGCCCACGAGTCCGCTCCGGCGGTACCTCCCGTTCATCGCCGGTGTGGTGGTCATCGCCGTCGTCATCGTGGCAGTCAATCTCGCCGGTGGTGACAGCAAGAAGACCGGTTCTTCCACGACCTCGACCCCTGCCGCCGCGACCGGCGCCGGACCCGTCACCCTGACCGACGCCAACCGCTCGTCGATCACCTGGGGTCCAAAATGCGACGTGACACGCGGGACCGTGGCCGTTCCCCTCACCTACGCACCGCCCTGCGTGAAGCCGTTCCGCGGCGACAACGGCGGCGCGACCAGCCCCGGCGTCACGGCCGATGCGGTGACCGTGGTCCTGTACCAGGCCCAACCCGACATCCTCCAGACCGCGGCACTCGCACGCAGCGGTTCCGACGAGTCGCTCGCCGCTGAGGCGGCCACGGTGAAGGCGTACGACGACTTCTTCGAGTCGCACTACGAGACCTACGGCCGCAAGGTGAACCTCGTGGTCCTGAAGGCGAGCGGCGCCCCCGACGACGACGCGTCCGCGCGCGCCGACGCGATCAAGGTGGCGACCGAGATCAAGGCATTCGCGTCGTTCGGCGGCCCGGGCCAGACCGAGGCCTACGCCCAGGAACTGGCGGCGCGCGGGGTGCTCTGCCTCGGCGACTGCATGCTGGCATCGTCGCAGTCGTTCGTCGACCGGCGCGCGCCGAGCATCTGGCTCACCCTGCCGGCGGTCGACCAGTCCGCGATCCACTGGGCCAACTTCGTCGGTCGGGAACTGAACGGCCACCCCGCGCAATGGGCCGGTGACCGCGCGTTGGCCAAGCAGCGCCGCGTGTTCGGATTGGTGCGGTTCGACGAGTCGTTCGCCGGTTTCCAGGAAGCGGGCAAACAGCTGATCCGTCGTCTCCATGGCGTCGGCGTGAAGTTGGCAGTCGACGTTCCGTACGAACTCGACATCGCCAAAGCGCAGGAGAACGCCCGCAACACGATCGCCAAACTCAAGTCCGCGCACGTGACCACGGTGATGTTCGCGGGTGACCCGCTGACGCCGTCGTACCTCACCACCGAGGCCACCGCACAGAAATATTTCCCGGAGTGGGTCGTGCTCGGCGCGGCGTACAGCGACACGTCGCTCTTCGGACGCACGTTCGACAAGGAGCAGTGGAAGCACGCGTTCGGGGTCACCTCGCTGTACGTCCCCACGCCCCAGAGCCTCGACCAGTACTCCGAGATACTCCGTTGGCAGACCGGCAACCCACCCGCCGCCAAGACGTACAAGCTGTTGGTCCAGGCGCCACTGATCTTCTACACGGCCATGCACCTCGCCGGACCGAAGCTCACGCCGGCGACCTTCCGCGACGCACTCTTCCGGTACCCCTCGACCAAGACGTCTCCGAGCCAGATCCACCTCTCGTGGGGCCACCACGGGATCTGGCCCACCACCGACTACTTCGGGGCCGACGACGCCACGGTGATCTGGTGGAACCCGGATGCCACGGGCATCGACGAGGTCGGGAACGCGGGCCGCGGGATGTGGGAGTTCGCCGCCGGCGGCAAGCGGTACCTGCCGAACGACTGGCCGAAGGGCGAAC
>JBBQXR010000039.1:0-14198 GCA_038209455.1 Acidimicrobiia bacterium | reverse complement strand
CCTCGATCTGCTGGGCGAGGCGAACCTCGTCGTCCTTGGTCAAGAGGGGGTATTGCCCGATATCGGTCAGATAGAGCCGAACCAGGTCTTCTTCGTCGCGCTCAACGCGTTCCTTGGCCAAGAAAATCGGTCTCCGAAACTCGAAACTTGTGGATAAACAACAACGCAGGAGCGGGGATCGATGTTCCCGGTCCCGTTCACGCTCACGCTGCGGTGGGTCCCCTACGATACAGACCCCGTCAAGGAGCTTTATCCACAGAGTGCTGTGGATAAAGCCGCCGCACTGGAGGTTCCGTGGCAGAAGTGGAGATCAGCGTAGTCGCGGGCCTCTTCCAGGCTCGCAGTGGAAAAGAGGCGGAACTCGCGGCCGTGCTCGCGCGCTATGTGGTCCTGACCCGCTCGGTCACCGGCTGTCGCAATGTCGATCTGGTCATCTCCGCCTCAACGGCGGGACGATTCCTGATCTTCGAGAAGTGGGACGACGCCGACGCGCAGCGTGGTCATCTCAACACCGACACCATGATCACCATGGCCACCCAATCAGCGCCGTTGCTCAACGGCCCGCCGGACCTCGAGCTCTACGACGTGATCTCCGCCCACGACCTGGAGTGACGGTCCGCCACCCGGTCAGGTGGCGGTCCGGACGACTCAGGATGCGGCGACCGGGCGGAGGGTCTCCTTGCGCAACGACTTCTTGCGCTCGGGCCGGGTGTCGGCGGCGGCGAGTTCGTCGGCCAATGCGTTCAGTTCGCGCCAGGTGATCGCGGCGCCCGACCAGAGTCGTTCGAAGGCGGCGTCGGAAACGTCGTTGAACCCGCCGTAGAGGCGGAACGTGTACCGCCGACGCTGCTCCCGCACGGGGAATCCGAGCGTGTGGAGCCTTCCCTCGGCGTACGCCTCCCAGAGGGTGCGCTGCCGGTCGTCGATCTCCTCGTCGGCCGGTGCATCCGCGAATCCACCGTCGATCCGGTCCTTCGCACGCAGCAACGCGGAGCCGAGTTCGACCCGGGTGTGGTCGACCGAAAGACCGGTCTGACGCTGGGGGCTCTCGAAACAGCCGCCGGTGAACCACAGTGATGCGGTGCCGTCCGCGACGTTGACGAGCGACGCCGTGAGCGGATGCGGAAGCACCTCGTCGACGTCGACGCTGACGTCGACCGCGGCCGGGAACCCGACCTCGGCCATCGTCTGCTCGATCAGGCCGCGCACCTCGTCGGCATCGAACTTGACCAGGGTGAACTCCGCCGGGGTGAGCGAAATCTTGCTCACGAGCTGCCGGCGACCATCGCCTGTGCGTCGGCCTGGGCCTGCGCGGCGATCTCCGCGAGCTCGTCGATCTCGTCAGTCGAGAACCCGGCCATGCTGCGGAAGTTGCGGGCGAGCTGGATCGGGTTGTCGTCCGACTCGCCGCGGAACCCACCGAGGCTGAAGAGCTTGTCGACGGTGCGCTGGAAGTCGAGCGCCCGCTCGCGCCGCTCGGGGTCGTCCGCCGTGAGACGGCGCAGCCAGTCGGAGCCCATCTTCACGTGGGTGACCTCGTCGGCGAGCATCCAGTCCTCGCAGAACTCGAGCACCGGGTCCCCGGACAGGTCACCGAACTCCCGCATCGTGTTGAACACGTCGATGGCAAGGCCCTCGAGCGCGCGGTTCACGCCACAGAGGCGCAGGATCGGGTCGGGGGCACACGCGGCCTCGTACAGGAAGGTGGCCTCGGAGTACTCGCCGATCTCGGTGCCCATCCAGTCGCCGAGCTTCACCGAGATCTCGACGTGACGGCTCTCGTCCCAACACTGACGGGCCATGTCGAGCTTGAGCGCGAACGGCGCCTGCTCGTCGTCGAAGTCGAACGTGGTGCGACCCGCGCCTTCGAGGGCCTGGATCTCACCCGTGAAGATGCCGTGCATCAGGTTCCGGGCGCGGTCGGCGGCCGCCGGCCGTTGCGGCTCGAGCCGGGCGGACCCGAGGTCGCGCTCACCGATCTTCTGGTTCCGCGGGTCCATCACCTGATCCATGATCGAGGTGCGGACGAAACGTGAGTCCCGCGCCAACATCTCGGGGGGCAGTTGCTTCCTCATGCCGAGGCTCCTTCGGTTGTTGGAACGGAACCAAGAGTACCTGGCCCTGCGATACCGCCGGCCGCCAGGACGAGCGTTTCCAGCTCGGTCTGACGACGGGTCGCCCGCTCCACGTCTTCGGGCGTCTCGATGAGCGACTGGAGCAACATCTCGCCCTCGCGCCAGTCCTCGAACTCGTCCTGGAGCATGAAGTTCAGCGAGCGTTGCGTGGGTGAATCCGTGATCCGGCTCGTGGCGTTCATGTGATACGTGTACGCGGCGATCTTACGGGGCAGCAGCACCCGGAAGACACCGACGAGCTTCTCGATGGTGTGCTCGGGAGCCTCCGGCTCGCGCAACGCGTCGACGAACGCGACCATCTCGGGGTTCGCCGGCTCGCACAGGCGGTCGGTGTTCATCTCGCGCAGCTCCGGCAGCCGCTTGTCCATCAGCTCTGCGTGCCACGCGTGGTGGTAGCAGTGACGGCCCAACACCAACTTCACGTCGAGCTCAGGGACCGTGGCCACCCAGCCGCCGAGGGCCTCGAACAGGCGCATCTCGAGCCATTTGTAGGTGCCGACCCGGCGGGCCGATTCCTCCACGGTGAAGATGCCCGGCAGCTCCCGGCGATCCCACGGTGCGAAGGCAGCACGCGGCTTGAACGGATCGGACATGAGCGAATACCCCGATGGATCGCGGGCCCCGAGACAGGGATCTCGCGCATTCTTCGTCCCGTGGGATCAATGGGTCAAGCAGGGGTGACGCGAGTCACACGTCTTGATGGTCTCTTCGCTTGCACTCCTGATGGATGGGGGTACGTCGGATCGCTTCGAGACCGCTCGCACTGCTCGGGAGCGGACTGATCGCCGGGCGGGTCTCAACTCGCGCTCCAGTGCATCTCAGCCAGTGCCGGGGTCAAGGGGAGGAGTGTCGGCGGGGTGAGTGCCGCGTTCGACGACGAGGATGCCGGCGAGGATGAGGGCGGCGCCGAGATAGCACAGGACGCCGAGGCGTTCCCCGACGAAGAAGCCGATGATCCCGGCGACGACGGGTTCGAGCAGGTTGATGACCCCGGCCCGTTCCGCGTCGATCACCCGCTGGGCCCAGGCCGAGAGGCTGAACGCGACGGCCGAACAACCGATCCCGGTGACGACCGCGGCCACGACCACAATGCCCGTCACCGTCCCGAATCCCGTGAACACCGTGATCACCGCCGAGCCGAGGCCGATCGTGACCACCTGCACCAGGATCAGCCCGAAGGTGTCGAACCGGCGGGTGACCTCGCCGGTCCCGATGAGCCAGACCGACCACGCCAGCGCCGTGAGCACCGTCACCGCGTCGCCGAAGCCGAGGTCGAACGACGCGCCTGTGAGCAGGAACAGTCCGACGACCGCGAGTCCCACCGCGCCCAGCACGCCGGATCGCGGCATTCGGCGGTAGCGGATAGCCGCGATCGCGGGGGTGAAGACGACGAAGAGTCCGGTGATGAACGCGGAGTTCGAGGTGGAGGTGTGGTCGAGTCCGACGTTCTGGGTTTGGTACGCCACCACGCCCACGAGGCCGAGTCCGACGCCGACCACGAGCAGCACCCGGAAGGAGTCGGTGGCGCGTGGTTCGGGGCCGCGCCAACCTCGCCGGATCGCCACCGGTGCGAGCGCGATCGACGCGAGCGCGAACCGCAGGATGTTGAACCCGCTCGCGGTGACGTGGTCCAGCGAGTCCTGGACCAGTACGAAGGTGGACCCGTACAACAGCGACGCCAGCGCGAGGGCGAGTTCCGGTGTGTACGGGCGCAGCCGCCCGAACACGGCTACCCGGGCCAGCGGTTGGTGAGCGGGAGGCGTCGGTCCTTCCCGAACGCCTTCGGCGAGACCCGCACCCCCGGCGCGGCTTGGCGCCGCTTGTACTCGCTGCGATCGACGAGACCCGCGACGCGCACCACCGTCTCGCGGTCGAAACCGGCTGCGACGAGATCGCCGATGGAGCGGTCCTCCTCGACGTAGCCCTCGAGGATGGCGTCGAGCACGGGATAGGGAGGAAGGGAATCGTCGTCGCGCTGATCCGGCCGCAACTCGGCACTCGGCGGCTTGTCGATCACGGTCTGCGGGATCACTTCCCGGTCGAGCCGGCGGTTGAGGTCCTCGCACAACGCGTAGACCACCATCTTCGCAACGTCTTTGATCACCGCGAACCCGCCCGCCATGTCTCCGTAGAGAGTGCTGTACCCGGTGGCCATCTCACTCTTGTTGCCGGTCGTGAGCACGAGCCAGCCGAACTGGTTGGAGACGGTCATGAGGATGGTGCCGCGGATCCGGGCCTGGAGGTTTTCCTCGGCGAGCCCGGGTTCGGTACCCGCGAAGGCGTCGGCCAGCATCTCGGTGAACGCAGTGTGCGCGGGCTCGATGGGAACCGTGATGGTCGCGATTCCCAACGCGGCCGCGAGGCGGTCGGCGTCGGTGACACTTCCCTCGCTCGAATAGCGCGACGGCATGAGCACCCCGGTCACGCGATCGGCACCGAGCGCGTCAACCGCGATCGCGGCGACGAGCGAGGAGTCGATCCCGCCCGAGAGGCCGAGGACCACATGGGTGAACCCGTTCTTCACCATGTAGTCGCGCGTGCCGAGCACGAGCGCGCAGTAGACCTCGTGGATCGGATCGAGCAGCGGGACGAGACGCGCCGGCTTCGTCGGCATCCCGAGATGACCCTCGGTGACGGCGACCTCGGGAAGCGGATCCGCGCGCGGGCGGCCGATCGGCGGCCGCCGGTGGACACTGCGCCGGAGATCGAGGTCAACGACGAGCAGGTCCTCCTCGAACTGGCTCGCCCGCGCGACAAGGTGACCCTTCTCGTCGAAGACCATCGACGCCCCGTCGAAGACGAGTTCGTCCTGGCCGCCGACGAGGTTCACGTAGACGATCGCCGCCTGGGCGTCGGCCGCGCGGGTGGAGAGCATCGCCTCCCGCTCGTGCACCCGGCCCGCGTAGTACGGCGAGGCGTTGATGTTCACCATCAGTTCTGCGCCACCGTCGGCCTGGGTCACGATCGGACCCGTCGGACTCCACGCGTCCTCGCACACCGTCAGGCCGACGCGCAGTCCGGCGATCACGAACAGCGGTCCGTCCACGGTCGACGGTTCGAAGTACCGCTCCTCGTCGAACACCGCATAGTTCGGGAGCAGATGCTTGCGGTAGATGCCCCGCACCTCGCCGTGCGCGCAGAGCGCCGCCGAGTTGGCCAACTCACCGTCGGGCAGCAACTCCGGGAACCCGATGACCGCGGCCGTGCTCCCAGTGCGCGCCGCCACCTTCTGAAGTACTTCCGCGGCCTGCGCGACGAACGCGGGTCGCAACAGCAGGTCCTCGGGCGGATACCCGGTGACTGCGAGTTCCGGGAACGCGACGAGGTCCGCGTCGCGCGCAGCGGCGCGTTCGTACGCGTCGAGAATGCGCGCTTCGTTGCCCGCGAGATCGCCGACGACGAGGTTGAGTTGGGCGGCGGCCACCCGAATGCGAGGCATCCGGCAAGGATACGGGGCGCCCCGGCGAAACCGTCGAGCGTCAGGTCTCGACGGCCGCCTTCAGCTGCGCAAGGCCCTTCTCGAAGTCCGGACCGACCATCTTGTCCATACTCATGAAGGCGCTCATCAATCGCGTGGTGAAGGTCTTCGGCCCCGTCATCGACCACGTCACCTCGGTCGCGTCACCGGACGGTTCGAGGTCGAAGATGATCGTGCTGTGCGAGCTGTACGGCTTCCGGAACTCGAGGTTGATCACGAGCTTGGCTGGGGCCTGCGACTCGACGATCTCCATCCGGCCCTCGCCCGCCTTGCGAGTTCCTTTCCACTCGTACACGGCTCCGACCCCGGAAGGCTCGCCTTCGTAACCCCGCCACATGGCCGGGTCGATGGTCTCCCATGGCGACCACCCCGTCCACCGGTGGAAGTCGTCGAGTTGGTCGAAGATCGACGCGGGCGTCGCGGTGATCGTCGCCTGACGGGTGACCAGAAAAGTCGGCTTGCCAGCAGAATCCGGCATGACTGCCTCCAAGGGTCGTGCGACGCGGACCGACAAGGTACCGCCACCGGATCCCGTCAGATCGACCCGGATCGGCAGGGCAGGGTGACCGCGTCGTACCCTTCCGTCCGGCACCGGAGGCAATCGCCCCGGGAGCGAGTCCGGAGAGGAAGCGGGAGTCCCATGGGTCGCAAGGTGTTCGTGATCGGCGTCGGCATGACCAAGTTCGAGAAGCCGGGCGGCAAGGACTGGGACTACCCGGATATGGCGAAGGAAGCCGGCACCAACGCGCTCACCGACGCCGGCATCGGGTACGACGAGATCGAGCAGGTCGCCGTGGGCTACTGCTACGGCGACTCCACCGCCGGGCAGCGCGCGCTCTACGAGATCGGGGTCAGTGGCGTTCCCGTCGTCAACGTGAACAACAACTGCGCGACCGGTTCCAGCGCCCTCTACCTCGCGAAGCGCTTCATCGAGGGGGGCCTCGCCGACTGCACGCTTGCGCTCGGCTTCGAGAAGATGGAGAAGGGTTCGCTCGGCATCAAGTACATGGACCGCGCCATGCCGATGCAGCGCACGTTCGAGGCCATGAACGACAAGCGGGGATTCACCCAGGCACCACCCGCACCGCAGATGTTCGGCAACGCCGGCCGTGAGTACATGGAGCGCTACGGCGTGAAGGCCGAGAGCTTCGCCCGCATCGCCGAGAAGAACCACCGGCACTCGGCCAACAACCCGTACTCGCAGTTCCGCGACATCTACACGCTCGACGAGATCCTCGCGTCGCCCATGGTGCACGAGCCGCTGACGAAGTTGCAGTGCTGCCCGACCTCGGACGGCTCGGCGGCGGCGATCCTCGCGAGCGAGGAGTTCGTCCGGTCGCACGGCCTCGAGGATCAGGCCGTCGAGATCATCGGCATGTCGATGAAGACCGACTTCCCGTCGAGCTTCGACTCCGGCAGCGACATGAAGTTCGTCGGCTTCGACATGACCCGCGCCGCCGCCAACGAGGTGTACGAGCAGTCCGGGTACGGACCCACCGATGTCGACGTGATCGAACTGCACGATTGCTTCTCGGCCAACGAGATGATCACCTACGAGGGGCTCGGCCTCTGCGGCGAGGGCGGCGCCGGCGATCTCATCGATTCCGGTGCGGTCACCTACGGCGGCGACTGGGTGGTGAACCCGTCGGGGGGACTCATCTCCAAGGGTCACCCGCTCGGCGCGACCGGCCTCGCACAGTGCAGCGAACTCACGTGGCAGCTGCGCGGCACCGCTGATGCCCGCCAGGTCGATGGGGCGCAGCTCGCCCTCCAGCACAACCTCGGTCTCGGCGGCGCGTGCGTGGTCGCGATGTACAAGAAGGCCGATTTCGCCTGACCGAACGCTTTCAGCGCCGGAATTGCAGGCCAGGGCCTGCAATTTCGGCGCCGGAAGCGATGGGGGTTACTTGCAGGTGCTGATGCCGCCGTCGACGGGGATGACGGCGCCGGTCACGTAGGTGGACGCGGGACCGGCCAGGTAGACCGCGATGCCGGCCATGTCGGCCGGCTGGCCGATCCGCTTCATCGGTGCACTCGCCGCAATCGAGTCGCCGAAGGCCGCGAGCGTCGCCGCCATCATCTTGGACTCGAACGGGCCTGGAGCGATCGCGTTGACGGTGATCTTCGGCGCCAGGTGACGCGCCAGATGGTGGGTCAACTGGTGCACCCCGGCCTTGGCCGTGGAGTACGAGTAGGTCTCCATCATCGGCACCTGGATGCCGTCGATCGATCCGACGTTGATCACCCGCGCCGGGTCACCGTCGGTTGCCGCGGCGTCGAGCAGCGGACGCAGGAAGCGCGTGAGGTGGAACGGACCCTTGACGTTGATGTTGAGGACGCGGTCCCACGCGGCATCGTCGTGGTCGGCGAGTGGCGCGCCCCAGGTGGCCCCGGCGTTGTTCACCAGGATGTGGAGCCGGTCCTCGCGGCTCGCGATCTCGTCGGCCAATCGACGGCACTCGGCCTCGGTCGAGAGGTCGGCGGGGATCCCGATGCACTCGCCGTGTTCCGACAGGCGGGTCGCAACCTCCGCGCAGACATCGGCCTTGCGCGACGAGATGTAGACCTTCACGCCCGCACGCACGTACGCCTCGGCGATCATCAGGCCGATGCCGCGGGTCCCACCGGTGATCACGGCGGTCTTCCCCCGGATCGAGAACAACTCGTTGAGTACGTCGTCGGTCACGTCACCCTCCTTGAAAGCGAACGGGACCGTAGCCCCCGCAGTGGTCCATTACCGTCCTCGGTGATGTCCTCAGCCCTCGCCGATCTCCTCGCCACCCGCGGCGTCCTCCTGGCCGACGGTGCGACCGGGACCAACTACTTCCGGATGGGACTCACGTCAGGCGACGCCCCCGAACTCTGGAACGTCGAGCACCCCGAGCGGGTCCAGGACCTGCACCGTCGGTTCGTGGAGGCGGGCGCCGACATCATCCTCACCAACACCTTCGGCTGCAACCGGCACCGGCTTGCGCTGCACGGTGCCGAGTCCCGGGTCCACGAACTCGCGCAGCGGGCCGCCGAACTGGCGCGCGAAGTCGCCGATGGCGCCGATCGACCGGTCATCGTGGCCGGCTCCGTCGGACCCACCGGATCGCTGTTCGAGCCACTCGGTGCGCTGACCGAGGCCGACGCGATCGAGACGTTCACCGAGGAGATCGAAGGTCTGGTCGCCGGTGGGGCCGATGTCGCGTGGATCGAGACGATGTCGGCGATCGAAGAAGTCCGCTCCGCATCGACGGCGGCCATCGGGGTGGGGGTCCCCTACGTGGCGACGTGCTCCTTCGACACCGCGGGCCGCACAATGATGGGGCTCATGCCCGGTGAGCTCACCGGGGTGTTCGCCGGACTGGATCCAGCCCCGATCGCGACCGGTGCGAACTGCGGCGTCGGCGCCTCCGACATCCTCGTCTCGTTGCTCGCGATGACCGAGCACGACCCGGACACCGCGTTCGTGTCCAAGGGCAACTGCGGCATCCCCGAGTTCCGTGGCGCGGAGATCCACTACTCCGGCACGCCCGAGTTGATGGCGCGCTACGTGCGCCTCGCGGTCGCCGCCGGTGCGCGCATCGTCGGAGGGTGTTGCGGCACCTCGCCGGACCATCTGGCCGCGATGCGGGAAGCCCTCGATGCCACCCTCGAGGACCGGGCCCTCGACGGACCCGAACCGCGCCCAACCATCGACTCGATCATCGAGACCATCGGGCCGCTGGCCAACTCTGCGCCGCGACCCGATGCCGAACCGCGTGCACGCCGCCGCAGCCGCCGGGACTGAGCGCGTGACCGCCACCGGAATCCTCACCCTCTCGTGTCCCGACCGCCCCGGACTCGTGCACGCAGTGAGCGGTTACCTGGTCGACGTGAACGCCAACATCGTGGAGAGCCACCAGTTCGAGGACGTGGGCGAGCGTCGGTTCTTCATGCGCATCCGATTCGATCTCCTCGGCGAGGACCACGACCTCGCGTCGGTGCGCGCCGGCTTCGCCGCAGTCGCGGCCACCTTCGACATGGAATGGGCCCTCGCCGATCCCGCGACGCCGACGCGGACCCTGATCCTGGTCTCACGGTTCGGCCACTGCCTGAACGACTTGATGTTCCGGGCCCGCACGGGCGCGCTCAACATCGCGATCCCGGCGGTGGTCTCGAACCACGAAGACCTCCGCCCCCTCGTCGAGGCGGCGGGAATCGCGTTCCATCACGTGCCGGTCACGGCCGCGACCAAGCCGGAGGCCGAGCACGCGCTGTTCGACCTCGTCGCCGAGCACGACGTCGACCTCCTGGTGCTCGCTCGGTACATGCAGGTGTTGTCGAACGATGCGTGCTCGCGACTCGCCGGGCGCGCCATCAACATCCACCACTCGTTCCTCCCGGCGTTCTCGGGCGCGCGCCCGTACCACCAGGCCCACGACCGCGGCGTGAAACTCATCGGCGCCACCGCCCACTACGTCACGACCGAACTCGACGAGGGTCCGATCATCGAGCAGGACATCGCTCGGGTCGACCATTCAATGGGACCCGACGAACTCGCGGCTGCCGGACGTGACGTCGAGGCTCAGGTGCTGGCTCGGGCCGTGAAGTGGCACACCGAACACCGGGTGCTCGTCAACGGCAACCGCACCGTGGTGGTGCGCTGAGTCGCAACGACTCCGTCAGGCCAGCCGGTCTGGGCGCCGGCGCCGACCCTCGAGCGCGATCGGGGGTGCCGCGGCCAGTTCCGCCGAGCGGCGCAGCACCTTGTCGAGGATGTCGACGAGTAGCGACCGCTCGCCTTCGGTCAACGCGGACATCATCGATTTCTCGACCTCACGAATCCCGGGCAGAACGCGGTCGGCGACGGTTCTGCCTTCGGGAGTGATCTCGACGAGAACACTCCTCCGGTCGGCCGGGTTGACGGTCCGCCGAACCCATTCGCGTCGTTCGAGGGTGTCGAGCGTCGCGGTCATGGTCGCCGACGCGACCAGCACCCGCTCCGCGATCTCGGAGGGCGTGAGCGGTACCGCCGCACCGTCGAGCACGGCGAGTGCAGTGAAGACCGGCTGCTTCACGTCGACCGCCGAGAGGATGCACCGGTCGAGTTCGCCGAGGATCGCGGTTCCGGTGCGGACGAGGCTCGCGTACGCCTCGGTGCTCGACGCGTCACCGTCCGGGTATTCCTCGACAAAGTCGGCGTCGACCCGCACGGCCCCGCGCGCGCCGACGGAGGGGCGGCTCACGCTGCCCCTCCGCGCCGCACGCGAGTCGTCCTCAGACGCTCTCAAAGATCTCGATCCGTGGCGGACCGGCGACACCGGCGCGCTGCATGGCGGCACCCAGTTCCGGGTCGTTGGCGAACGCCTCGGCCTGCGCAACCGACGGGAACTCGTGGATCGCGACGACATCGTTGGCGTCGGTGGGCAGCACCAGCACTCGGTCTTCGGTGCAGCCGTGCTTGTCACGCAGCGTGCCAACTTCGTCGTAGACGACCTTCCAGGCGGCGAAATCGGTGACGGGATGACGAACGATCAAGGTGCTACTCATGGAATTCCCCCTGGAATACCGGGCCCGGGTGACTCCCGGCCGCTCGCCGCCCACCCTAGAAATAGTTCGCCTCGGAGTCAAGTATTTTCTCTCCGAGATAAATCAATATGGCGCCTCGACGACGCCGACTTCCACGTAGACGGTCTTACGTTGGGTGTAGTGCTCGATGGCCGCCAGGCTGTTCTCGCGGCCGACGCCCGACTGCTTCACTCCGCCGAAGGGCACTTCGATCGGAGTGAGGTTGTAGGTGTTGATCCACACGATCCCGGCTTCGAGCGCGGCGGCGACGCGGTGCCCGCGACCGATATCCCGCGTGAACACACCCGCGGCGAGGCCGAACTCGGTGTCGTTGGCGCGGGCGACCACCTCGGTCTCGTCGTCGAACGCAAGCACACTCATCACCGGGCCGAAGATCTCCTCCCGGACGATGCTCATGGCGTCGGTACACGCGGTGAAGACGGTCGGCTCCACGAAGTTGCCGGCATCGAGCAACGCGGTCCCCGAGGCTCGTCTCCCGCCACACACCACCGATGCCCCCGCCGCGACTCCCGCGTCGATGAAGCCCAGCACCTTCGCCAGGTGAGCTTCGGAGATCAACGCGCCGACATCGGTCGTCGGGTCGAGCGGATCGCCGATCACCATCTTCTCGGTGCGCGCCCGCAACGCGTCGACGAACTCGTCGTGTACGGACCGGTGGACGAATACCCGCGTGCCGTTCGAACAGATCTCGCCCTGGGTGTAGAAGTTCGCCAACATCGCGGCCGAGACCGCCTGGTCGACGTCGGCATCCTCGAACACCACGAGCGGCGACTTCCCGCCGAGTTCGAGCGTGACCACCTTCAGCGTCTCGGCCGCCGCGGCCATGATCGCCTTGCCAGTGGGGACCGAACCGGTGAGCGAGACCTTCGCGACATCAGGGTGCCGGACGAGGGCATCGCCGGTGCGTCGATCCCCCTGCACCACGTTGAACACGCCCGGCGGCTCCCCGGCCTCGGTGTAGATCTCGGCCAGCTTCATCGCAGTGAGCGGCGTGAGTTCCGACGGCTTGAAGACCATGGCGTTGCCGCAGGCGAGGGCGGGGGCCGACTTCCAGCACGCGATCTGGATCGGGTAGTTCCACGCACCGATACCGGCGCACACGCCCAGCGGTTCACGCCGCGTGTAGGCGAACGAACCACCCAGGTCGTAGTGCTCGCCGTGGATCGTCGCCGCCGCCCCGGCGAAGTACTCGATGCACTCCGCGCCGGAGATCACGTCGACGGTGGACGCTTCGGCGATCGGCTTGCCGGTGTCGAGGACTTCCAGGTGTGCGAGTTCGTCGTTGCGCTCGCGCAGGATCGCCGCCGCCCGGAGGAGGACGCGACCCCGTTCGGCGCCGGTGCGCGACGACCACTTCGCGAACCCACGCCGGGCGCTGCCGACCGCGCGGTCCACGTCGGTGGCGTCGGCGTGGGCGACGGAGGCGATCGGTATGCGCGTTGCGGGGTTGGTGGTGACGAACGACTCCCCGGAGGTCGCCGTGACCGGCGCACCGTCGATGTACAGCCCGACCTCGTCCATCACGCGGCTCCCGTTTCGTGGCGGTAGAAGTCGACCGGCTCCGCGGGAAGGAACCCGTTCCCGAGGATCGCATCGGCAGCCTTCTCCGCCAGCATCATCACCGGCGCGTAGATGTTGCCGTTGGTGACGTACCGCATCGAGCTCGCGTCGACCACCCGCAGCCCGTCGACCCCGTACACGCGGAACGTGTCGGGATGGATCACCGACGTGTCGTCGGTCCCGAGACGCGCTGTGCACGAGGGGTGCAGCGCGGTCTCGGCATCCTTCGCGACCCAGTCGAGGATCTGCTCGTCGGTCTCGACCGCAGGGCCGGGCGAGAGTTCACCGCCGTCGAACGGACCGAACGCCGGCTGCGCAAGGATCTCCCGCGCGACCCGGATCGTCTCGACCCACTCGGTGCGATCGGTCTCGGTGGAGAGGTAGTTGAACCGCAGCGCCGGCTTCACCCGCGGGTCACGCGAGGTGATCTTCACCGAGCCGCGCGCGTCCGAATACATCGGACCTACGTGCACCTGGTAGCCGTGACCGCTGCCGCCCTCCGGGACCGAACCGTCGTACCGGATCGCGATGGGCAGGAAGTGGAACATCACGTTGGGGTACGCGACCATGTCGTTGCTGCGGACGAAGCCCCCCGCCTCGAAGTGGTTCGTGGCTCCCGGGCCGCGCCGGGCCAACCACTCCAGGCCGATGAGCGGCCGACGCCACAGCTTGAGCATTGGCGCCATCGACACCGGCTGGGTGCATGCGTGCTGGATGTACACCTCGAGATGGTCCTGGAGGTTCTCCCCGACCGCCGGCAGGTCCTGGACCGGGTCGACACCGAGCTCGCGGAGTTCGGTCGCGTTGCCGACGCCCGAGAGTTGCAGGAGTTGCGGCGAGTTGAGCGAACCACCGCAGAGGATCACCTCGCCCCCGAGAATCCGATCCGTCCGCCCGCCACGCGAGGAAACGTCGACGCCGACGGCGCGCGTGCCCTCGAACACGACCTTGGTGGTCAACACGCGGGTACGCACCTCGAGGTTGTCGCGATCCATCACCGGGTGCAGGTACGCGCCGGCTGCACTCAAGCGGCGGCCACGACGGATGTTGCGGTCGAAGCGGGCGAAGCCCTCCTGTTGATAGCCGTTCACGTCTTTGGTGAGCGGATAGCCGGCCTCCTGCACGGCCTCGAAGAACGCGCCGAACAACGGGTTCTCCGCCGGGCCGCGCTCGAGCACGAGTGGCCCATGGTCGCCGCGGTACTCGTCGCCCCCGGCGAGGCAGTTCTCCATACGCTTGAAGTACGGGAGACAGTGCGCGTAGCTCCAGTGCTCCATGCCCGGGTCCGCCGCCCACCGCTCGAAGTCGAGCGGGTTGCCGCGCTGGAAGATCATCCCGTTGATCGAGCTCGATCCGCCGAGCACCTTGCCGCGAGCGTGATAGATCCGGCGCCCGTTCATTCGCGGCTCCGGCTCGGACTCGTACTTCCAGTCGTAGAACCGGGAGCCGATCGGGAACGACAGCGCCGC
>JBBQXR010000038.1:0-14200 GCA_038209455.1 Acidimicrobiia bacterium | reverse complement strand
AGTACCCGGAGGTCAAGAGCAACAGGCCGGAGCGGTTGCACGGCCGGCACGTCCTCAATCGCTATGAAGACGGTCTGGAGAAGTGCATCGGGTGCGAGCTCTGCGCGGCGGTATGCCCGGCCCGCTGCATCTACGTGCGCGGTGCCGACAACCCGCCCGATGCTCCGGTGTCCCCGGGCGAACGGTACGGGTTCGTCTACGAGATCAACTACCTCCGGTGCATCCACTGCGACCTGTGCGTCGAGGCGTGTCCGACCGAAGCGATCACCGAGACGAAGCTGTTCGAGTTCTCCTTCACCAACCGCGAGGACGCGATCTACACCAAGGCCGAGTTGCTCGTCGATGACGACGGTCGGGCCCAGCGCCAGCCGTGGGAGACGTGGCTCGGCGGCGAAGACGACCACACCAGTGCGTGGATGCGCGCCACCGCGCCGAGCGGTGACGTCGACTTCGAGAATCGGGTGGCGTGGAGCAGCGAACTCGGATTCGGTGAGCGGTCGCCCGAGGCCGGTCAGCGCCCGGTCGTCGCGGTCGCAGATCCCGAGACCGACGTCGCCGACGACCTGCCCGAGGGTGGTGAGCATCATTCCTGAAGCAGTGCTGTTCTTCATCTTCGCCGGGCTCGCGCTCGCGGCAGCCTTGGGCGTCGTGCTCATGCGCAACCCGGTGCACTCGGCCCTGAGCCTGGTGAGCGTGCTCATCTCGATCGCGGTGCTCTTCGTCATTCAGAATGCACAGCTGCTCGCGGCAGTGCAGGTGATCGTCTATGCGGGCGCCATCGTCGTTCTGTTCCTGTTCGTGATCATGCTGCTGGGCGTCGATCGGAGCGAGACGCTCTCGGACCCGGTCCGGGGACAGCGCCCGGCCGCAATCCTGCTGGGGTTGGTGACCGCGGCCGGCCTGATCGCGCTGGGCTGGAATCACTGGGCGACCGGCGCCCTCTCGTCGCGGGGCGTCCTCGCGCCGGCGAGGAGCACCAACATCAAGGCAGTGGCCGAGAGTCTCTTCACCTCGTTCCTCTGGCCGTTCGAAATGACCGCCGTCCTGCTCGTGATCGCGGTGATCGGTGGCGTGGTCCTGGCCCGGCGCTCCCACCTGCCGGCCGACGTCGAACTCCGCGACCTCGAGGAGCAGGACCAGTGAGCGGGGCTGGAGTGATCGCGTCCTTCGGGGTCACCCCGACCTACTACCTGGTCTTCGCCGCGATCCTGTTCAGCATCGGCGCAGTCGGGCTGCTCGTGCGCCGCAACGTCCTCGTGATGTTCATGTGCGTCGAACTCATGCTCAACGCCGTCAACGTCACGTTCGTCGCCTTCTCCCGCGCCCTCAACGACGTCAGCGGGCAGGCGATCGTCTTCTTCGTCCTCGTCGTGGCCGCAGCCGAGGTGGCCGTCGGACTCGCAATCATCGTGGCCATCTACCGCCGGCGGCGGAACGGCGCGACCGCCGACGACATCGATTTGCTGCAGGGATAGGGACCGGAGCGGATGCAGAGCGAAGTGGAACTCAGTCCCGGGCAGAGCCGCGTGTCCAACGGAGCGTGGTCCGAGCGGCCCGCTCCGAAGGAGCAAGAGCGGCGATGATGGCAAGAGATCTTCTGGACCTGGTGTGGCTGGTGCCACTGCTGCCACTCGCGGGCGCGGTGGTCCTCCTGTTCGCGGGCAAGCGCATCGGCGATCCGAAGGCGGGCTGGCTCGCGACCGGGTTGATGGGCCTGGCGTTCGTTTGGTCGGTCGTGATGTTGATCGCCCTGCTGGCGCTTCCGGGCGAAGCGCGCTCGCACGTGAGCAACGTGTTCACCTGGCTCTCCGCCGGCAACCTGCACGTGAAGCTCGGCTTCCTCGCGGACCCGCTGTCGGTCACGTGGATCCTGCTCGTCACCGGAGTCGGGTCGCTGATCCACCTGTACGCGATCGGCTACATGCACGGCGACGAGCGCTTCTCTCGCTTCTTCGCGTACTTCAACCTCTTCGCGACGGCGATGCTCGTACTCGTCCTCGCCAGCAGCTTCCTCCTCACGTTCCTCGGCTGGGAAGGTGTGGGCCTCTGCTCGTATCTGTTGATCGGGTTCTGGTTCGAACGCAAACGGGCGTCGAGCGCATCGGTCAAGGCGTTCGTCACCAACCGGGTCGGCGACTTCGGCTTCATGATCGCGATGTTCTTCATCGTCGGCGCGCTCGGCAGTCTCGACTACACCGCGATGGCCCACGGCGCCGGCGGCCTCTCGAAGAGCACGGCCACCGCGATCGCCCTGCTGCTCTTCCTCGCCTGCATCGGCAAGAGCGCGCAGATCGGCCTGCACGTCTGGTTGCCCGACGCGATGGAAGGTCCCACGCCGGTCTCGGCGCTGATCCACGCGGCCACGATGGTGACCGCCGGCGTCTACCTCGTGTGCCGGGCCCATCCGTTCTTCGAGCGCAGCGGAGTGGCGATGGACGTTGTCGCCGTCGTGGGTGCGCTGACCGCGCTCATCGCCGGCACCGTGGCGTTGGTCCAGCCCGACATCAAACGAGTGTTGGCGTACAGCACCGTGAGCCAGCTCGGCTACATGTTCCTCGCGGCCGGAGTCGGCGCCTACTCCATCGCGGTGTTCTTCGTCCTGGCCCACGCGTTCTACAAGGCGGCGTTGTTCCTCGGTTCCGGCACCGTGATCCATGGCACCGAGGAGACCCAGGACCTGCGCCGCATGGGTGGACTCCGCAAGTACATGCCGTTCACCGCCGCCGGCTTCGGGATCGCGTGGTTCACGATCGCCGGGCTCCCACCCTTTTCGGGGTTCTGGGCCAAGGATGGTGTGCTCGCCGCCGCGTTCTACGACCACAGCTACTTCGTGTGGGCGATCGGCCTCCTGGCCGCGCTCCTCACGGGCTTCTACATGACCCGCGAGACGATCCTGGTCTTCGGTGGGAACGAGCGGTTCCGGCCGAGTCCCGCGGTCGAGGGTACCGACGGCGCGGCCGAGCACAACGAGCACGCGGCGGTGGAGCACGACATCACCGCATCGCCGACCGTCGACTACGGCATGCCCGTCGCACCCGCGCACATGAGCCACGACCCGCACGAAGGCAGTCCGACGATGATCTTCCCGGTCGTCGTGCTCGCCGGGCTGGCGATGATCGCGGGTGTCCTCGAGTTGCCGTTCTCGGGCCTCGAGTTCCTGTCGAAGTGGCTCGAACCGACGTTCAAGGGCATCAAGTCGCCCGAGCCGACATCGTTCCTCTCGGGCTTCGGTCTCTCGATGCTCGCGGTTGCCGTCGGGGTCACCGGCATCGTCATCGCCTTCCGGCTCTACCGCCGCGGCCTGGAAGATCCTGAGGTCGATCCGGTGGACGCGAAGCTCGGTGGCCTCGGGCGCGTGTTCGGGCACGCCTGGTACTACGACGAGGGGATCGCGGCCATGGTCGGTGGCCCGCTGCGCCGGAGCGCCCAGTGGTTGGCCGACGTCTTCGACCAGAAGGTGCTCGACGGCGGCGTCAACGGAGTGGCCCGCATCTTCGGGGCCGCCGGGGTCGGCATGCGCAAGCTGCAGACTGGGCTCGTGCGCCAGTACGCGCTGGGGATCGCGGTGGGCATGGTCGCCCTCCTGATCTGGGTCTTCTGGCGAGTGGGGGTGGCCTGATCATGGGCGGCTACCCGATCCTCACTGCGATCATCTTCACACCGCTGATCGGCGCCTTGCTCGTGTTGCTCACCCCGGCGCGCCGGCCCGAACTGGCACGCGCCGTCGGGATGATGGCCTCGATGGCCACGCTCGGTTTCGCCGCGCTGCTCGTATGGAAGTTCCACACCAACTTCGGCGGGTTCCAGTTCACCGAGCACAACCGGTGGTTCGATTCGCTCGGCGTCGGTTACATCGTCGGCGTCGACGGCTTCAGCCTCTTCATGGTGCTGGCCACCGCCGTCCTCTTCCCGATCGGCTTGTTGGCGTCGGCGAAGATGGACGAACGGGTCAAGGCCTACACCTTCTGGTTCCTGATGCTCGAGGGTGCCATCCTCGGGATCTTCCTGTCGCTGGACCTCATCGCCTTCTTCGTGTTCTGGGAAGCGATGCTCGTGCCGATGTACTTCCTCATCGCCGGTTGGGGAAGTTCGAACCGGAAGTACGCGGCGACGAAGTTCTTCGTGTACACGGCGGCCGGCTCGGCGTTCCTGCTCGCCGCCGCGATCGCGTTGGCGTTCCTGCATCAGTCGGCCACCGGCGTGCTCACGTTCGATTACCGGGTCCTCGCGAACTGGACGGTCTCCCGGTCCGGGCTGTCGACGACGACCGAGTACTGGCTCTTCTTCGGCTTCATGGCGGCGTTCGCGATCAAACTCCCGCTGGTCCCGTTCCACACCTGGCTCCCGGACGTGCACACCGAAGCACCGACCGCCGGCTCGGTGGTCCTGGCCGGCGTCATCCTCAAACTCGGCGCCTACGGAATCCTGCGCTTCGCGTTCGGCTTGTTCCCGCACGCCTCGGTGAAGTTCGCGCCGCTCTTCATCACCCTCGGTGTGATCGGGATCGTGTACGGATCGATCGTCGCCGCGATGCAGAAAGACGCGAAGCGGGTGATCGCGTACTCGTCGGTCGCGCACATGGGCTTCATCGTGATCGGCATCTTCTCGCTCACGGTCTTCGGTCTCGACGGTGCGTCGTTCACGATGGTCAGCCACCCGCTCACGACGGGCGCGTTGTTCCTCGTGATCGGCATGCTCTACGAACGGCGCCACACCCGTCAGATCGACGCGTTCGGCGGCATCTGGAAGTCGGCGCCGCGGTTGACCGCACTGTTCCTCATCGCGACGTTCGCCGGGATCGGTTTGCCCGCCTTCTCCGGGTTCGTGGGCGAGTTCCTCTCGCTGCTGGGCACCTTCGCCGCGCACCGCTGGTGGGCCGTGGTCGCCACCACGGGGGTGATCCTCGGCGCGGTCTACATGCTGTGGATGTTCCAGCGGGTCTTCACCGGCGTGCCCGAGGGTGAGAACGCGACCCTGGCCGATGCCAACGGACGTGAACTCCTCGTCGTGGTCCCGCTGCTCGCACTTTCGCTGTTCATCGGCCTCTACCCGAAGCCGGTGCTCGATCGGGTCGAGCCCACGGTCAAGTGTGTGATGCGCAACTTCGAGCAACACGCCGACGTGGTCCGCCCCGCCGCCGACCGCATGGACCTCAACGGCGCGAAGGGGTGCTCATGATCGCCATCGCTGCGCCCCGCGTCGATTGGTATTCGATTGCGCCGGTCGTCACCCTCGTCGCCGCCGGACTGATCATCATTCTCTTCAAGGCGATCGCCCGCGACCGCGTCCGTACCTACGAACCGGCGCTGCTGATCGGGACGATCGGTCTGACGGTCACTGCCTTCTTCCTCACGAAGCAGTGGAGCGTCGTGATCGACGGGGGCCCCACCGATTCCCTCGCGCACATGACGGCGCTCGACGGTTTCTCGATCTTTGTCGGGGTCGTCGTCGTGGTCTCCGCGATCCTGATGTTGCTCCTCTCGAGCGACTACCTCGTCGCCCGCGGCATCCAGTCGCGCCCCGAGTACGTGGCCTTGGTGTTGTTCTCGGCCGCCGGCATGCTGATGATGGCCGGCGCCAACGACCTGATCGTGGTGTTCGTGGCGCTCGAGGTGCTCTCGATCCCGTTGTACGTCCTCGCTGCGTACGACCGCACCCGGGCCCGATCCCTCGAGGCGGGCATCAAGTACTTCGTGCTCGGCGCGTTCTCGTCAGCAGTCCTGCTCTACGGCGTCGCCCTCACGTACGGCGCCACGGGAACCACGTCGCTCGTCGGGATCCAGAACTTTCTGAGCGCGAACGTCCTGTCCCACGAAGGCACGTTGCTCGCGGGCATGGTGCTCCTGCTCGTCGGGTTGGCGTTCAAGGTCGCCGCCGTGCCCTTCCACATGTGGACCCCCGATGTGTACGAGGGTGCACCGAGCCCGGTCACCGCGTTCATGGCGTCGGCTACGAAGGCGGCGGGTTTCGCCGCGTTGATCCGGATCTTGTACACCGCCCTGCCGCAGTACTCCGCCGACTGGCGCCAGTTGCTCTTTGCGCTCGCGGTGCTCTCCCTGCTCGGCGGGAGCATCGGCGCGTTGTTCCAGACCGACCTCAAGCGGCTGCTGGCCTACTCCTCGATCGGTCACGCGGGCTACATCCTCATCGGTGTCCAGTCGGGCACGGTCAAAGGTGTGCAGTCGGCACTGGTGTACCTGTTCGTGTACGCCTTCATGACGATCGGCGCGTTCGCCGTCGTCGTGGCGCTCGGTGGCCGCGACGACCTCCATGCGATCTCGGACCTGCGCTCCTACGGTCGGCGTCGTCCGGTGCTCGCGGCCCTGTTGGCCTTCTTCCTGCTCGCCCAGGCCGGCATCCCGCCGACCGCTGGGTTCATTGCGAAGCTCGCCGTGTTCTCGGCAGCCGCAGCAGCGCACTCGTACGGCCTACTCATCGTGGGGGTGGTCACCTCGGTGATTGCGGCGTTCTTCTATCTGCGGGTGATCTTGACGATGTACGCAGCCGAGGACGCCGACGAGACGATCCCGGTGGACGAGACGCCGGTTGCGGTCGGGCTCCCGCTGGCCACGGTGCTGGTGGTCTGCGTGGCGATGACGATCTGGGTGGGAGTCCTGCCGTCCATCGTCATCGACTTCGCCCGGGACGCGTCCCTGATCTGACCGCGATGCCGGAAACGGGTCGTCCACGGTTTGAGGCCAACGAAAAGGCCAGACCTATACTCGCCCCGTTCTGGCGACGGGCTGGAGGGGCCGCGTGACCGAGTATTACCGGCAGTATCTGGCGGTTGCCGTGCTCATCGGCGCGGGGCTGGTGATGGTGGGCGGCATGCTCGGCCTCGGCAAGCTCGTCCGGCCGACCCGCCCGCAGCCCGATAAGTACGTCACCTACGAGGCGGGGTCCGATCCCGTCGGCGGTTGGGGCCAGTCGAACGTCCGCTACTACGTGTATGCGCTGCTGTTCGTCATGTTCGACGTGGAAGCGGTCTTCATCTTCCCGTGGGCGGTGCAGCTCCAGCCCCTCACCGACAAGTACGGCGTCCAGTCGCTGGTCTCGATGATCGTGTTCATCGTGATCCTGACCCTCGGCCTGGTCTACGCGTGGCGAAAGGGAGTGCTGCGGTGGGCTTAGTCGAAAAGGGTGTTTTCGGGAAGAAGCCCCTCAAACCCGTCACCTGGTTGCTCAACTACAGCCGGAAGTACAGCCTCTGGATGTTCCAGTGGGGTCTGGCCTGTTGCGCGATCGAGATGGGCGCCGCACTGGCCAGCCCTCGCTACGACATGATGCGTCTCGGCGTCATCCCCTTCCCGGCGAGCCCCCGCCAGGCCGACCTCGTCGTGATCTCGGGCACCGTGACCGACAAGATGGCCCCGGCGATCCGGCGTCTCTACGAGCAGATGCCCGACCCGAAGTACGTGATCTCGATGGGATCCTGCGCCAACTGCGGCGGCCCGTACTGGGACTCGTACTCGGTGACCAAGGGTGTCGACCAGATCATCCCGGTCGACATTTATGTGCCGGGCTGTCCGCCACGGCCCGAGGCGCTGCTCGAGGCGATCGTCATGCTCCAGGAGCGCATCCAGAACGAGGGACTCGGCAACGACGAACTCGCGCAGCGCTGGCGCGGCGAATACGTGCCGGTCGAGAAAGTTCACGTGGTCGAGAAGAGCGCTCCGCTCGAGGTCACGGCGTAGCGATGGCCGACGAGACCCCCGAGGCGAGCAGTCCGGACGCGCCCGCGCCGGATGCGCCACCCGCCTCCGAGCCTGCCACCGAGGTCGAGGCGAGCGCCGCGGCCGAACCGGCGGTGGCCGCGCAGGCACCGGAGGAGACCGTCGATCTCGATCCCGAGATCGAGGCGTTGTTCGCCCGGTTCGAGGCCGCGTTGGGCGAAGGTGTCGTCGACCATGCGGGGTCGTACGGAACGCTCGTCGTGCGGGTCCGTCCCGATGCATGGCGCCGGGCCGCCGAGGTCGCCCGCGCCGATCTCGACTGCGACTACCTCTCCTTCGTCTCCGGCATCGACTGGATGCCCGCGCCGAAGGCTCCCGGCGACGAGGGTGGCGACACGTCCGCGCCGGTCCAGCCCGACACCATGACCTTCGGCGTCACGGGCTCCGACGGCCGATTCCAGGTCTTCGGGCACGTGCAGTCGACCACGAAGCACTGGGGCATCACCCTGAAGACCGATGTCTCCGAGCAGGAACCCCGGGTCGACAGCTGGGTCGGGGTCTACCCCGGGGCCGACTGGCACGAGCGGGAGTGCTGGGAGATGTACGGCGTCGACTTCACCGGCCACCCCAAGATCCGCCACCTCTACCTACCCGCCGAGTTCGAGGGGCATCCGCTCCGCAAGGACTTCGCGCTCGTGGCCCGCGAAGTCAAGCCCTGGCCGGGACTCGTGGACGTGGAACCGATGCCCGGTGACGACACCCCGGACGAAACCGCCGAGGGGGGTACCTGATGGCCACCACCGAGACTCCCGGATTCGAAGTCGATCCGTCGCTGTACCGCAATCTCGAGAACGCCCAGGTCAACGTCGAACTCGACAACGGCGACATGATCCTGAACCTCGGACCGCAGCACCCGGCAACCCACGGGACGCTCCGACTCGTCGTCCGCCTCGACGGCGAACGCGTCGTGGCCGCCGATCCCGTCATCGGGTACATGCACCGCGGGTACGAGAAGCTCACCGAGTTCCGGACCTACCCGCAGATCACCACGCTGGTGAACCGGATCGACTGGCTCTCGAGCTTCGCCAACGAGGTGCCGTTCGTCCATGGGGCCGAGCAGCTGATGGGCATCACGGCGCCGCCCCGTGCCGAATGGATCCGCACGATCCTCACCGAGCTGAGCCGGATCGCCACCATCTACCTGTTCCTCGGCGAGATGGGCCTCCAGGTCGGCGCGTTAACCCCGGCGTTCTGGGGCTTCCGCGACCGCGAGCACGTCCTCAACCTCATCGAGTCGGCCACGGGCGGGCGGTTCCACCCCAACTTCAACCGCATCGGTGGCCTGAAGGAAGACCTGCCCTGGGGCTGGATCGCCGAGTGTCGGGCCACGATGGACAAGATCCTCCGCGGGTGCGACGACTTCGAGGACGTGCTGGTCGGCAACGAGATCTTCGAGGCCCGGACCCGCGGGATCGGCATCATTCCCGGTGAGCTGGGCACGGCCTACGGCGTGTCGGGCGCCAACCTGCGCGCCTCCGGGGTCGACTGGGACCTCCGGCGTGACGGCAAGCCGTACCTCGCGTACCCCGAGGTCGACTTCAAGGTCTGGACCCACCCCGACGGCGACTCGTTCGCCCGGTACTGGGTGCGGCTCCAGGAGACGCGCGAAGCCGTTCGGATCGTGTTGCAGCTCCTCGACTCGCTGCCGGCCGGGCCGATCATGGCCAAGGTGCCGCGCATCATCAAGGTGCCCGAAGGCGAAGTCTGGACCGAGGTCGAGAACCCGCTCGGGCAGATGGGCTACTACATCATCTCCAAGGGCGCGACCGGCCCGTTCCGGGTGAAGATCCGGTCCGCGTCATTTTCGAACGTCTCGATCCTGCCCTGGCTGCTGCGCGGCGTCTACGTTCCGGACGTCATCACGATCATGGGCAGCCTGTACTTCATCCTCGGAGACATCGACCGCTAATGGTGAGCCACGCGGAGCGCAGCCAGATGTCGACGCGCGTCATCGCGATGCGGAGCGCCGCGTCATGATGCTCGCGCTTCACATCGGATGGGGGACCACCCTCGCGATCAAGACGATCATCGTGCTGATGATCATTCCTGCGGGCGCGCTCATCCTCGGGTACACGTTCCTCCTGAAGATGATGAGCCACATGCAGAGCCGGCTGGGTCCGATGGATCCGGGTGGATTCCACGGCTGGTTCCAGCTCGTGGGCGACGGCATCAAGTTCCTCCAGAAGGAGGACATCATGCCGGCGGAGTCGGACCGTCGCGTGTTCGCGATGGCGCCGGCGATCGTGGTGATCTCGACGTTCCTGATCTTCCTGGTGATTCCCACTGGACCTCGCCTCGTCGTGCAGCAGCTCGACGTCGGCGTGTTCTACGCGCTCGCGGTGTCGAGCCTGTCAGTCATCGGCGTGCTCATGGCCGGATGGGCGAGCGCCAACAAGTTCGCGCTGATCGGCGCGCTGCGGGCCGCCGCCCAGTTGATCGCCTACGAACTCCCGCTGCTGCTCGCCGTGGTCGGCGTCGTGATCCAGGCCGGGACGATGAACCTGACCGGCATCGTGAACGCGCAGGCGAACGGGTCGATCTTCGGCCTCGACTTCTTCGGGAACCCGTACATCCTCACCCAGTTCGTCGGGTTCGGTTTGTTCCTCGTCGCCGCACAGGCCGAGCTGACCCAGACCCCGTTCGACATGCCGGTGGCCGAATCCGAACTCGTCGCCGGGTACATGGTCGAGTACACCGGGTTCCGGTTCCTCTTCTTCTTCATCGGTGAGTTCGGTACTGCCTTCGCATTCGCCGCCCTCGCCGCCACGATGTATCTCGGCGGCTACGCGATCCCGGGGGTTACGGGCGGTCTCGCCGACCTGCTCGGCCCGATCGTCCTGTTCGTCAAACTCATGGGTGTCGCGTTCCTCATGTTCTGGGTGCGCTTTACGTATCCCCGGCTGCGGGAGGACCAACTCCAGGCACTGGCGTGGAAGTACCTCATCCCGATCGGCCTGTTGAACATCATCGCGACTGCGATCATCAAGGTGGCTGTCTGATGGCGTTCAAGAAACCGAAGCTGCCCGGCGTCGTGTCCGGACTCGGTGTCACCTTCCGCACGATGATGGAGGGTGCGGTCACCGTGCAGTACCCGCACGAGCGGGAGGATCCGACACCGCGCGCCCGCGGCGTCATCGCGCTGAAGGAAGAGAACTGCACCGCCTGCATGCTGTGCGGCCGGAGCTGTCCTGACTGGTGTATCTACATCGAGGGCCACAAGGAGCTGCGTCCGCCGCGTCGCGAAGGCGGTCGCCCGCGCAGCGTCAACATCCTCGACCGCTTCGACATCGACTACGGCCTGTGCATGTACTGCGGGATCTGTGTCGAGGTGTGCCCGTTCGACGCGCTGTTCTGGAGTCCCGAGTTCGAGTACTCGGAGCCGCGCATTGCCGACCTGCTGCACGACAAGACCCGCCTCGGCGAGTGGATGGACTCGGTGCCCGAGCCCGAGCCGCTCGAACTCGGCGCCGACCCGGTCAAGGCGAAGAAGTGATGGCGAGGCCCGAGTGGTAGTCCAGAACATCTTCTTCTGGATCCTCGCGGCCGCGATGGTCCTGGCCGCGATCAGCGTCGTGCGGTCCCAGAATGTCGTCCACGCCGCGCTCTCGCTCGTGGTGGTCATGGCCGGCGCGGCCGCGCAGTTCATCCTGCTCGCCGCCGAGTTCGTCGCTTGGGTCCAGGTGATCATCTACATCGGCGCCGTCATCATCCTGTTCCTGTTCGGGATCATGCTCACCCGCGCACCGATGCGGGGCGAGACCAAGCTCGACAACGACCAACGGTGGCAGGCTGCCGTCGTCAGCCTCTTCCTCGCCGGCGTGCTCGGGACGCTGCTGATCCAGGCGTTCGGCAAGAAGGAAGTCGTCATCAGTGGCGCACGCGGCGAGTCGTTGCTCCACATCGGCAAGGCGGCGACCATCTCGGACTCGATCTTCACCACCTACGTCGTGCCCTTCGAGATCGTGTCCATCCTGCTGTTGGCCGCGCTCGTCGGCGCCGTCGTGATCGCGCGGAGGGACTGACGTGATCCTCAACCAGTTCCTCGTCCTCGCCGCGGTCCTGTTCTGCATCGGGGTGTACGGCGTGCTCGCCCGCCGGAACGCGGTCCTCGTGCTCATGAGCGTCGAGCTGATGCTGAACGCGGTGAACATCAACCTCATCGCATTCGCGGCCTACCTGCACCGGAGCGCGGGCGACGTGTTCGCGTTGTTCGTCATCACGATCGCGGCAGCCGAGGTCGGAGTCGGCCTTGCGATCGTGCTGCTGATTTACCGCAACATGCACAGCCCCGACCTCGACACCGTCGAACAGCTGAAGGGGTAGGGGCAACCGTGCTCGCCTACGCGTGGATCATTCCGGCCATCCCGGTGCTGTCCTTCCTGCTGATCCTGTTCTTCGGTAAGAAGATGCCCAAGGGTGGATCCGAGATCGGCATCGTCGCCGTCGGCTCGTCCTTCGTGCTGGCCTGCATCACCGCGGTCCAGTGGTTCGCGCGAGTCGAGAACGCCACCAAGACCTCCGGCGGCGAAGCAGTCAAAGCGTTCGGTAAGGGGCTCTTCGCGCATGCGGGTGGCGGCGAGGTGATCGTCACGCCGGTGGTCTCGACCATCAAGTGGTTCCAAATCAGCAACGTCACCGTCACGGTCGGAACCCGCATCGACGGGCTGGCCGTGATGATGCTCTTCGTCGTCACCTTCATTTCGCTGCTCGTGCACATCTACTCCACCGCCTACATGCACGACGACCGGCGCTACACGTACTTCTACGCCGCGCTCTCGCTCTTCACCGCGTCGATGCTCACGCTCGTGGTCGCCTCGAACACGTTGCAGCTCCTCGTCGGCTGGGAGCTCGTCGGACTCTGCTCGTTCATGCTCATCGGTCACTGGTGGGAGGAGCAGGAGAACACCAACGCCGCGCTCAAGGCGTTCCTCACGACGCGCACGGGTGACATCGGGTTGATGATCGGCGTGATCATCACGTTCTTCGCGGCCAACCAGAGCTTCGACATCGGCAAGGTCAACGCGTCCGCGATCGCCGGCGTGAACGGTCACACCATCTGGTTGGTCGGCGCGGTCTGCCTCCTGATCGGCATCATCGGCAAGAGCGGTCAGTTCCCGCTCCACACCTGGTTGCCCGACGCCATGGCCGGCCCCACGCCGGTATCCGCGCTGATCCACGCCGCGACCATGGTCGTCGCCGGGGTCTACCTCGGCGCGCGTGTCTACGGCGTCTTCTGGCAAGGCTTTTCGATCCACAGTGGCGGGCTCAACGCGATGGCCATCGTCGGTGGGGTCACGATCCTGATCGGTGCCGCGCTCGCGTTCGTCCAGGACGACATCAAGAAGGTGTTGGCCTACTCCACCATCAGTCAGCTCGGGTACATGGTGATGGCGCTCGGGGTGGGTTCGTGGGTCGGCGCGGTGTTCCACCTCTTCACCCACGCGTTCTTCAAGGCGCTGCTCTTCCTCGGCGCCGGTTCGATCAGCCACTCCGGGTCGCACCACTCCTTCGACATGAAGAAGGAGATGGGCGGGCTGCGCAAATACATGCCGATCACCTTCACCACGTTCATGATCGGATCGATCGCGTTGGCCGGGATCTTCCCGTTCGCCGGCTTCTGGTCGAAGGACGAGATCCTGGCGACGGCGGGCCAGAACGGGTTCGAGATCTTCATGGTCATCGGACTCGTGGGTGCGCTGATGACCGCGGCCTACATGACCCGGTGCGTGTACCTCACCTTCTTCGGCGAGTACCGCGGCCACCACCACCCGCACGAGTCGCCGAAGGCGATCACGATCCCGCTGATGCTGCTCGCGGGCTTCAGCGTCATCGCCGGGTTCGCCAACGCGACGGCGTTCAACATCGAGAAGTTCAAGCAGTACATCGAGCCGACGGTCGCCTTCCCGAAGGACATCTTCGGGGTCGAGTTCGACGTCACCCTCGCGACGATCTCCGTCTTCATCGCCCTCGGCTCGATTGTGGTGGCGTCGCTGTTCTGGCTCGAACGTAAGCAGTTGCAACGCCTGCGCGGGCTGACCGATCGCAGCGCGGCGCTCAAGGCCGGCCACACGTTCCTGGTCAACAAGTACTACCTCGACCACCTCTACACCGACGTCATCGTCGGTGGCATCAAGGGCCCCATCGCCCGGGCGGCGTACTGGGTGAACATGAACATCATCGACGGCGTGATCAATGGCGCCGGCAAGGGCGCGACCATGCTCGGTCGTGTGGTGTACCGCGACATCGACCAGAGATTGGTCGACGGCGCGGTGAACGGAATCGGCAAGGAGACGGATGCGGCCGGTGGCCTCCTGCGTCCCTTGCAATCGGGTCGCGTGCAGCGTTATGCGCTCATGCTTTTCGCCGCGGTCGGGCTCATCGCCCTCGCGCTCGCCATCTTCGGTTAAGGGAAGACGAGACATGAACTGGTTCGATCATTGGGCGTTGACGCTGGCGATCTTCCTGCC
>JBBQXR010000037.1:0-14364 GCA_038209455.1 Acidimicrobiia bacterium | reverse complement strand
ACCTCGGCATTCGCGCCCAAGCACTACCCCGCCGACATCGTGCACTTCGCCAACACCCGGGGCGCCGACAAGGTGATCTACGGCGGCTACTTCCCGATGGGCCTGAGCCTCGAACGGATCTTCTCCGAGCTGCCGAACGTGCCGTTCCGCGATCACGTCTGGCCCAAGTTCCTCCGCGGGAACGCAGAACGCATCCTCGGACTGGAGACCACGTGAGCGCAGAAGCCTTCCACGCCGCCCTCGCCGGCGGGGCCATCGACACTGCGACCGGGATCCCGAAGTCCCGCGAGGAGATGTTCGAGTTCTACGAGTTCATCCGCAAGCAGACCCGTGACGCCGAGAGCAAAGCCGGTGAGGGGGGTCTCGAGTTCCCGGCCGGGTACATGTTCAAGGATCCCGTCCACATCGAGGCCGGCGAGCTCGGCGATCCAGTCGAGTTCCTGCTCGGTGAGATGGACCGCCACGGGATCACGAAGGTGATCACCAACGTCGACGACGGCGGCAACGGCGCCCGCGCGGTGCGCGACCACCCCGACCGCTTCGCCGCGGGCATCGGCGTGGATCCCAACCAGGGCATGGAAGCGGTACGGCGCATCTCGCGCGTCGCCGACGAGTTCGACCTCAAGTCGGTGAGTGCGTTCCCCGCCGGGCTCTACCCGCAGGTGGCGGTGAACGACAAGAAGTTCTATCCGATCTACGCAAAATGCGTTGAGCTCGACATTGCTTTCGCCACCACCATCGGCGTACCCGGACCCCGCATCCCGTTCGCACCCCAGGACGTCGCGCACATCGACGAGGTGTGCTGGTTCTTCCCCGACCTCCGGTTCGTGATGCGCCACGGCGCGGAGCCGTGGGCGGACCTCGCGGTGAAGCTCATGTTGAAGTGGCCGAACCTCTACTACTCGACCACCGCCTTCGCGCCGAAGTACTACCCCGAGGACATCATTCGGTACGCCAACACGCGTGGCGCCGACAAGATCATCTGGTCGGGTTATTTCCCGGCCGGACTCACGTACGACCGCATCTTCGCCGAACTCCCCGACGTCTCGTTCAAGGACGAGGTCTGGCCCAAGTTCCTCCGCGAGAACGCGATCAAGGCCTTCAAGCTCGACCAGTAGGACGACATGGGACCGCTCTCCGGCATCAAGGTCATCGAACTGCCCAATATCGGGCCGACGCAGTTCGCAGGGATGGCGCTCGCCGACCTCGGCGCGGAAGTGCTGCGACTCGACCGGGCGACGTCGGTGGCGAGCGGTGAAGGCACGATGCCGGCGTCGGCGTACGCGAGTCTCGACCGCAACCGGCGGAGCGTCGGCGTCGACCTCAAGCACCCCGATGGCGTGGCAACCGTTCTGCGGCTCTGCGAGACCGCCGATGTCCTCATCGAGGGGTTCCGTCCGGGTGTCGCCGAGCGACTCGGCGTCGGGCCCGAGCAGTGCCGCAGTCGCAACCCGCGACTCGTCTACGGCCGCATGACCGGTTGGGGCCAGGACGGTCCGCTTGCCCACGAGGTCGGGCACGACATCAACTACATCTCGCTCGCCGGCGTGCTCGCGCACATCGGGACGGCAGGCGGTCCCCCCGTCCCTCCGATCAACCTCATCGGCGACTTCGGCGGCGGTGGCCTCCTGCTCGCCTTCGGCATCCTCGCCGCGATCATCGAGCGGGCCACCTCGGGCGAGGGTCAAGTGATCGACGCCGCGATGGTCGACGGCTCGGCGATGCTCATGAGCGTGTTCGTCGGGCTCTCGGCCATGGGCTTCTGGTCCGACGAACGCGGCACCAACCTCCTCGACGGCGGCGCCCACTTCTACGGCACCTACGAGACCGCCGACGCGAAGTGGATCTCGATCGCCAGCTACGAACCGCAGTTCTACGCGGCCCTCTGCGCCCTGCTCACACCCCTCGGCGTCCCACTCGACCCCGCCACGCAGATGGACCAGTCGACGTGGGTACCGCTCAAGGCCCAGATGGCCGACCTCTTCCGCAGCCGTTCACGCGACGGATGGACGGCGTTCTTCGCGGGCCACGACGTGTGCTTCGCGCCGGTGCTCACCATGAACGAGGCCCGAGCCCATCCGCACAACGTGGCGCGCGAGACGTTCATCGAGGTCGACGGCGCACCGCAGCCCGCGCCGGCCCCGCGCTTCTCCCGTACTCCCGGTTCGGTGGCGCGGGCGCCGGTCGTCCCGGGCACCGACACCGACACCGCGCTCACGGACTGGGGCCTCGCACCGGACGAAATCGTCGATCTCAAGGCAAGCGGTGCGATCGCCTGACCCGACGTTGGTCGCGGCCCGGAGCGGTCAGCTGAGCGACCAGAGCGGCAGCGGGGTCTCGAACCCTTTCAACTGACGTCGTCCTGCCGGTTCGAAGTGCAAAGCCGCGTCGCCCGACGCGGCATCGACCAGTTCCTCGGTCGCGAGGATCTCGCTCGGGACCGCAATGTCGGCGATGCGCGACGCGAGGTTCACCACCGACCCGTAGTAGTCGCCACCGCGACCGAGCACCACGCCGTACCCGAGGCCGGCGTGCGGGGCGACCCGGTCCTCAGCGTCGAAGCGACGCACCAGTTCGAGTGCAATGTGCGCGGCGGCCGCAGGATCGACGGCCGCGAACATCACTTCGTCCCCGATGTGCTTCACCACCCGGCCACCGGCCTGGGACACCACCTCGTTCGCGGTCATCTCGAAGTCTTCGATCAACTCGCCAAGGTCGGACGGCGCGAGATCGAGCGCAAGCGGCGTGAACCCCACGAGATCGACGAAGCCGATCGCCAAGCGGTACGCGCCCGGAGCGACCTCATATGCAGTCGAGAGGCGCTGACGTTGGATCGCCTGCTCGACGTGACCGCGGAACAGGCCGTCCATGACCGACGGGATCTCGACGAGCGCGTCGACCGCACTTTCGGTGGCCTTGGCCCGGACCGACTGCGCCGTCCCGTCGCGCAACATCGGATCCTCGAGCGAGACCAGGAACAGGGAGATCGCAGCATCCGCCACGCTGGCGAGCGCAGAGCCCATGGCCCGGGTGAACCGGAGCGTCGGTTCGTCCCCGAACATCTCGGCGCCGATCGCGAAGAGTCGGAACGTCTTCTCGTCGGCCACCCGGAAGTTGTCGGATTCGAAACGGAGACCCGCGGCGATCACGACGCGCCGGAGCAGGTCGACGCTCAGCCCGGCAGCTTCGGCCACCTCTTCGATCGTCCGCCGTTCACCGGGCCGGACCAGCGCGTCGGACCCGACCGCGTGGAGCGAACCCACTGCATCGGCGGCGCGCATCGCCTCGAGTTCCACCCCTTGGGCGCTCAGGTGCTGGAGCAACTCCAACCGGTCGCCGGCATCGGCCGCGTCGGGGTCGTAGAGCCCGGCAGCCTCGTATTCGGCGGTATCCACGCGGGGACCCTACGCCGGGATCACGACACCGCGGCGGCCTTCGCGTACTCCTTGGCCCACGGGTAATCGGGCTTCCCACTCGGCGCCCGCTGGATCTGGTCGACGAGGAACACCTGCTTCGGCGCCTTGTACGCCGCGATGTGTTTCCGACAATGGGCGTCGAGTTCCTCGACCGTCGGCGCGGTCCCAGGCCGAGCCTGGACCACCGCGGTCACCCGCTCCCCCCAACGCTCGTCGCTCACCCCGACCACGAGGCAGTCGAAGACCGCTGGATGCGCCTTGAGGACACCCTCGACCTCTTCGGGAAAGACCTTCTCCCCGCCCGTGTTGATCATGATCGAGCCCCGACCGAGCAGCGTGACCTGACCGTCCGCCTCGACCGTCGCGAAGTCACCCGGAATCGAGTAGCGCTTACCGCCGTGTTCGAAGAACACCAACGCACTGCGCTCGGGATCGTTGTAGTAGCCGAGCGGGATGTTGCCGGTACGCGCGATCCGTCCGATCGCGCCCGACCCAGGAACGATCGGCACGTAATCCTCGTCCACCACGATCGAGTCCAGCGACGGTTGCACGGTCGCCGGGCCCCCCTTCGGGATCTCACCCTTGGTCGCGATCTTGATCCCGTTCATCCCGGTCTCGGTCGCGCCGACGGAGTCGACCACGACGATGTTCGGCAGCCGCTCCATCAGCTGATCCTTGATCGACTGACTGAAGATCGCGGCGCTCGATCCGATCGAGAACAGCGACGACAGGTCCAACTCGTCGAAGATCTCCTCCAGCCGGTCGGCGAGCGGCCTCGCCATTGCATCGCCGGTGATGCCCACCACGTTCACCTTCTCGGACTCGATGACCCGCCACGACTGCTCGGCGTCGAACTTCGGGCTGAGCACCACCGTGTCACCGTGAATCAGGCTGCGGATCGTGGTCACCTGTCCGGCGCCGTGCATCATCGGCGCGAGGGGGAAGTTGATGGTCGGGCCGCCACCGGCTGCGACCTTTTCGGCGAGGACGCCGGGGTGGGCCAACTTCTCGTTCGAGTAGGCGTCGATACCGCCACACAGCGCATAGAAGATGTCCTCCTGCCGCCACATGACACCCTTGGGCATCCCGGTGGTCCCACCCGTGTAGATCACGTGGAGGTCGTCACCGGATCGCGGACCGAAGTCGCGCTCGGGTCCACCTGACGCGACGGCCGCCTCGTAGTCGGTGAACTCGAGACCCTCGGTCGACGCGCCACTGTCGTCGGCGGCGATCACGACATGCGCGAGCTTCGGCAGATCGTCACGAATGGCGGCGATCCGCGGGGCGAACTCCTGCTGGGCGACGATCGCGACCAGGTCTGCATTCGTGCAGAGGTACTTGAGTTCGTTCTCGACGTAGCGGTAGTTGATGTTCACGGGCAGCGCGCGCAACTTGTAGAGCGCCATCATCGACTCGACCCACTCGACGCCGTTGTACGCGTAGATCCCGACGTGATCGCCGGGCCCGACGCCGGCACCGGCGAGGTGGTGCGCCATCTGGTTGATGCGCGACTCCAACTCGCCGTAGGTGCGGCGCCCGTCGCCGACGACCACGACCGCCATCCGGTCCGGCACGAGGTCGACGATCGCCTCGAACATCGACGCGAAGTTGCACTCCATGGTTCTCCTTCAGCTGATGAGCATGCGCGCGGCACGCTCGAGATCGTCGCCCACGACTTCCGGACCGTCCACGCCACCGACCCAACCCACGAGCGATGACAACCAGACCTGACTCAACACCCGTGCCACCGAGCGGTCGCGTTCGGTCGGCTCACCATCGTGCATCGCCCGGGTGATGATCCCCGTCATCGCCTCGCTCACCCGAGCGACGGCGTCGGACTCCTCGGGCCGTGCGGAGCCGAGGGCGCGCACCATCGCCGCAGTGGCATCCGGTTGCCGGGTCTGGGTGCGGCAGGCCCGGCGCAGCACGTCGACCACCCGGTCCGCGGCGGTGGACCCGGACGGCGGCCGGTCCCCCAGCCGCGTGCGCAGCGCTTCGACCTGTTCGAGGTTCGCCTCGAGCAGCAGCCGTTCCTTGCTCTCGAAATACCGGTACACGGTCCCGAGCGCCACCCCGGCCTCGGCGGCGACATCGCGCATCTGGACAGCCTCGAACCCACCACCTGCGGCCAGTTCGAGCGTCGCGTCGATCACCCGACGTCGGCGCGCGGCCTGACTCCGGGCCAGGGCCCCGTCGATGGGGTCGGATGCGCTCACGCGCCAATGAGAACACGTTCTCATTCCCGACCGCAACCACTCGGACAATTCTCGGCAAAGTCGTACCGGTTGCTCATACGAATCACAGCTTCGATCGGCACAATGCGCGTTGACCGGACCGGCCGGCCGGCACCGCGAACGTCAGCCCCCTCCCCAATCCCGATGTTCGCACCGCCGGTCCGGTCGGTCCTTTCACTCCAGTCCTCCGACTCCCTACGGAAGCCCGCGACCATGAGCACTCCCGATGGATTCTCCAGCCCCAACCGCAAGGGACGGATGAACCGCAGCCGCATGATCGCAGCGGGAACCTCGGTCGGCGCGCTGATCGCCATCACGGCCGGCGTCGCCGCTGCGAATCCCGCACCGTCGACCAAGACCAAGGCCAATCTCAGCCCCCGGACCGCGCCGAGCGGCCAGAGCAATCAAGGCAGCGCGAACGGCTCCGATTCACAGGGGCAGGTCGGCGATCAGGGCCAGGGTGGCGACGACCAGTGGAGGCAACTGCCGCCCGACCCGTCAGCCAGCGACCCCGGACTCAGCGGGGGCACCGACAACGGCAGTAGCGACTTCGGCCAGCCCCAGCCATTCGACCCGGGACAGAGTTCCGGGAGTTCCAACACCAGCAGTGGCGGAAGCTGAACACATCGTCGATGTCATGGGCACACGGGCCCATGTCATCGTCGTCGCCTCTGATCTCGGTCACGCCGACCTCCTCGGCCAGACCGCAGTGGCGCGCCTGGTCGGGCTCGAGCGCACCTGGTCCCGATTCCTTCCCGATTCGGAGATCAGCCGCCTGAACGCGAACGCCGGATCCGCGGTTCGCGTCTCGGCGGATGTCCTCATGCTCATCGAGCGCGCGGTCGAGGCCTGGGACCGAACCGACGGGCGCTTCGACCCGACCGTGCTGCCTGCACTCATCGCCTCGGGATACGACCGTGATTTCCGAGAAGTCTCGGACCGGCCGTCGGAGTCACGACCATCGCCGGGACCGGCCCCGGGCTGTGCCGACATCCGCATCTCCGGCCGGAGCATCACCTTGCCGGAGGGCACCGCCATCGATCCCGGCGGCATCGGCAAGGGACTCGCGGCCGATATCGCCGCCGACCTGGTGATGGCGGCCGGCGCCACAGGCACGTGCATCAACGTCGGTGGAGATCTCCGGGTCGCGGGAACGTCACCTACCGGCGCGCCGTGGTCGGTCGCGGTCGAGCACCCGGTCGACGCCCGACGCGTGATCGCTCACGTCGAGTTGCGAGACGAAGCGCTCGTCTCGAGTTGGCGCACGCGACGCACCTGGGGGGCCGGCAGCGAGCGCCGCCATCACCTCATCGACCCCGCCACCGGTGACACCGCGTGGAGCGGCCTCGCCGGGGTCACGGTGACCGCACCCGAAGCCTGGTGGGCCGAGGCTCTCGCGACCGCGATCTTTCTCGCCGGCCCGGACGAGGCCCCGGCGTACGCACGTCGCCACGGTGGCGGCGCGATCCTCATACGGGACGATGGCAACGTTCTCGGCATCGGGACGCTCCGCGACGCCGTGATCCACGGCACGGAGGCGGTGTCGTGAACAATCACCTCACCTGGTACGTCGCCCGAGGATCCGGGATCGTCACGTGGGGACTGCTTGTCGGCTCCATGATCTGGGGTCTGCTCTATGCGACCCGCGTCTTCCGTCGGAAGGTGTCGCTCTGGTGGTTGCTGGGCGTGCACCGCTTCCTCGGCGTACTTGCCGTCGTGTTCACGGGCATCCACGTCACCGCGATGATCCTCGATGACTTCGTCCATTTCGGTCTCCGCGACGCCTTCGTCCCGTTCACGAGTTCGTGGCATCCGATCGCGGTCGGGTGGGGCATCATCGCGATGTACCTGCTGGTCGCGATCGAGGCAACGTCACTCGTGAAGTCCCGACTCCCGTACCGCTGGTGGCGGACGGTGCACCTCGGGAGCTATCCACTCTTCGCCCTCGCCACCGTGCACGCCCTCTCCGCAGGAACCGACGCCACCGCGGTACTGAACGACGGTGTGGCGGTCGCGCTCGGCGCCATCGCCATCGCCATGGCGCTCATCGGCCTGGACCGCCGCTCACTCGCCGACCCGAGGCGGCCTGCTGACTGGTCATCTGCTCGCGCTCCTCACTGACGGTGCCCCACGCGCTTCCGAACCGGAGCGAGGAACGAGCAGAGGTGAGCAGACCGGGAGCGAACCCCACGTCACCGCCATCCGTCAGGAGTGTGAGCGGACGGTCAGACAAGGCGCGAGCGGAGCGGCAGTTAAGGCGTATCAAAGCGATGGGCGGCGACGTAGCGGGCGCGGGCGTCGTCGACCGCGTGGCGAGCCGCCTCGGCGCCTTCCCATCCCCGGGTCTCGACCGACTTCTCCGGCTCGACGTCCTTGTACACCGCGAAGAAGTGTTCGATTTCCGCGAGCAGGAACTCGGGGAGGTCGCCCAGGTCGTGGATGCGACCGTGGCGGGGGTCCGTCGCCGGGACGCACAGCACCTTGGCGTCGGGGCCGGCTTCGTCCGACATCCAGAAGACGCCGACCGGACGGACGTGGATATGACAGCCCGGAAACGTCGGCTCGTCCAGGAGCACCAGCACGTCCAACGGGTCGCCATCCTCCGCGAGCGTCTCGGGCACGAAGCCGTAGTCGGCCGGGTACTGGGTCGCGGTGAAGAGCATGCGGTCCAGCCAGATCGCGCCGGAGTCGTGATCCATCTCGTACTTGTTGCGCGAACCACGGGGTATCTCGATGATCACGTTGACGTCCATGCGCTCCGAGTCTGGTCGATCCGACGCGACCGTTGCTCGCTCGGCGCGGACCCACCTGGAAGAATCCGCGCATGACCGACATCTTGGAGCTCGCCGATCAACTGTTCACCGGCGAGGTGGCCGCCGACCACCAGACATTGTTCGGCTGGAACGGCGAACTGGTCGAGGTCGCGCCCGATACGGCATTCGTCGCCGCCTTCTCCAACGTGGCGGCACTCGCGACCGACGACGGGCTGATCCTGGCCGACACGAGCAGCTGGTTCGCGGCGGAAGCCGTTCATACTTCGATTCGGGCGTGGCGCGATGTGCGCCTCGACACTGCGGTGTTCACCCATGGTCACACCGATCACTGTTTCGGCGTCGAGCGCTACGAGGCGGACGCGGAAGCGAACGGATGGCAGCCACCGCGCGTCGTCGCCCACGAGGCGATCCGCGACCGCTTCGATCGCTACGTCGCCACCGCCGGATACAACGGCATCATCAACCAGCGGCAGTTCCAGCTCCCGCGTCCCGTCTTCCCCACCAACTTCCGCTATCCCGACGAGACCTTCCGTGACCGGTTCGACATCACCGTTGGTGGAGAGACGATCGAGTGTCACCACGATCGGGGCGAGACCGACGACCACGTGTGGCTGTGGGCACCCGATCGGAAGGTGCTCTGCACCGGCGACCTGTTCATCTGGGCGGCGCCGAACTGCGGCAACCCGCAGAAGGTGCAGCGGTACGCCATCGAGTGGGCAAACGCGCTGCGAAAGATGGCGGCGCTCGACGCCGAGGTGATGCTGCCGGGTCACGGGCTGCCGATCCTCGGCAACGATCGCATCAGGATCGCGCTCGGTGATTCGGCCACGTTGCTCGAACACCTCCACCACGAGACCATCCGGATGATGAACGAGGGTGCTCGCCTCGACGACATCCTCAATGCCGTCCGAGCGCCCGCGGATCTGCTCGACAAGCCGTACCTCGGTCCGATCTACGACGAGCCCGAGTTCGTGATCCGCAACATCTGGAGGCTCTTCGGCGGCTGGTACGACGGCGACCCGAGCCACCTCAAGCCGGCGCCGGCCTCGGCCTACGCGACCGAGGTCACGAGCCTGGCGGGTGGCGCGGCGCGGCTCTCGGCTCGCGCCATCGAACTCGCGGACGCGGGTGATCTGCGCCTCGCGGCCCAGTTGGCCGAACTCGTAACCCAGGCCGAACCCGACAATCTCACCGCCCACGCGGTGCGAGCCGATGTGTATTCGCGTCGGGTCGCGGCGGAGGCGTCGACCATGGCAAAAGGCGTGTTCGCCTGGGCCGCATCGGAATCGCGACGAGCTGCGGAGGCCCCGGCGGCGAACGAGGGCCTCGTCATCGACGGGTAACCTTGCTCGATGGCCGACCCTGTCCCTTTCGCGCCCGGCGCCGAAACGGGCACCGAGGAGGCTGCGTCTTCGTCGACCCTCGTGCGGGGGCTGATCCGTACCGCCCGACCGAAGCAATGGATGAAGAACGTCCTCGTCGTCGCGGCCCCCGCCGCGGCCGGCGTGCTCGGGCACGGCAGCGTGATCTTCGACACCTTCATCGCCTTCGTGTCCTTCTGCTTCGCGGCGAGCGGGACCTACTTCCTGAATGACGCGTTCGACGTCGAAGCCGACCGCCGACACGCCAAGAAGCGCTTCCGCCCGATCGCAGCGGGCGTGGTGCCCGTCGGCATGGCCAGGATCATCGGCGGCGTCCTCCTCGCGATGGGTGTCGGCATCGCGTTCCTCTCGGGGTGGCGACTCCCGATCGTGATCGCCACCTACATCGTCTTCACCACCACCTATTCGGCCTACCTCAAGCACGTCGCGGTGATCGACCTCGGCATGGTGGCGGCCGGGTTCGTCCTCCGCCTCATCGCCGGTGCCGCCGCGGTCAACGTCCCCATCTCGGTGTGGTTCATCGTCGTCGGGAGCTTCGGCAGCCTCTTCATGGTGGCGGGCAAGCGCCACGCCGAGCATCTCGAGCTGGGAGTCGACCGGGCCGGCCACCGGGCCACCCTCGAGGAGTACTCGGTCGAGTATCTCGGCTACGTGCGTTCGGTGTCCTCGGGCGTGGCGCTGGTGGCGTACTGCCTCTGGGCGTTCGACCAGCAGATCCACCGACACGGCATCGTCCTGTTCGAGATCTCGATCGTCCCCTTCGTGCTCGCGTTCCTGCGGTACGCGCTCCTCATCGAGCGCGGCGAGGGTGGCGCCCCTGAAGACGTCGTGCTGGCAGACCGTCCGCTTCAGGTGCTCGCCGCCCTCTGGGCGCTGATCGTGGCCATCGGTCTCTATGTCGCCTGAGCCGGCAGCCGTCACTTGGCCTCCGGACCAGACCCACGCCGGTGACGACGCCCTCCTCTACGGCTGGGGCGGCACCGCGCCGACCCGAGCCCGCGTGGTCACGCCGCTGACCGACGCCGACGCGATCGAACAACTCCGCGCCACGCCGTCGCGCGGTGTGATCAGTCGGGGTCTCGGCCGGGCCTACGGCGACGCGGCGCAGAACGCGGGCGGTCTCGTGCTCCAGGCCACGGCACTGTCCGGGATCATCGACGCGGACCTCGAACGCGGTGTGGTCACGGCGCGCGCCGGTACCAGCCTCGACGAGTTGATGCGGTGGCTGATCCCACGCGGCTGGTTCCTCGTCACGCCCGGCACGCGCTACGTGACCGTCGGGGGCGCAATCGCGAGCGACATCCACGGCAAGGGACACCACGTCGACGGGACCTTCGGCAACCGGGTGCACTCGTTCCGGCTCCTCACGGGGCGCGGCGAGGTCATCGACGTCAACCGCGAGTCGTACCCCGATGTGTTCTGGGCCACCACCGGTGGCATGGGCCTCACCGGTGTGATCCTCGACGCGACCTTCGATCTGATCCGCGCCGAGACCCGCTTCATCCGCGTGGACGAGGAACGATGCCGCGACCTCGACGCGATGATGGCGAGCATGGAGGAGGGCGACTCCGCCTACCGCTATTCCGTCGCCTGGATCGATTGCGGCGCGCGGGGCAAGCACCTCGGCCGCGGCATCCTCGGCCGCGGCAACCACGCGCAGCTCGAGGAGATCCCGAAGGCGAAGCTCGCCCACGCCCACACGTTCGCACCCCGCCAGTTGGCGGTCGCACCCCCGGCGATGCCCTCGGGACTCGTGAACTCGTGGTCAGTGCGCGCCTTCAACGAACTCTGGTACCAGAAGTCGCGGATCAGTCACCGCGGTTCGATCCAGGACATCGGCCTGTTCTTCCATCCCCTCGACCTCGTCGACGAGTGGAACATCGTCTACGGACGCCGCGGCTTCGTGCAGTACCAGTTCGTGGTGCCGTTCGGTCGCGAGAACACCGTGCGCAACATCGTGGAGACACTCAGTAACGAGAACCTGCCGTCGTTCCTCGCGGTGTTGAAGCGCTTCGGCGACGCGAACCCGGGGATGCTCTCGTTCCCGATGCCGGGGTGGACGCTCGCGGTCGACATCCCGGTCAAACGCAGTTCCCTCGCCCGTACTCTCGATCGCTTCGACGAGATGGTCGTCGAGGCGGGTGGCCGGGTGTACCTCGCCAAGGATGCGCGCACCCAGCCGCAGAACCTCGAACCGATGTATCCCCAACTCGCGAAGTGGCGCACGGTGCGGGACGAACTCGACCCCGATCACCGGATCAACTCCGACCTCGCGCGCCGTCTCGGACTCTGAAAGGCTCTCTTCGATGAACGACGCTCTCGGCTCGGTGCAGTCCGTCCTGATCCTCGGTGGTGGGTCGGACATCGCGCTCGCCACCGCACATGCGCTCGTGGCCAGCCGCTGCCGGACCGTGATCCTCGCCGGACGCGATCCCGAGTCCTTCTCCGGTGCGGCCAAGGAACTGCGCGTCGCCGGCGCCACCAGGGTCGAGAGCGTGCAGTTCGATGCCCTGGACTTCGCGTCGCACGACGAGTTCGCCCGTGACGTGTTTGCGCGCGCGGGCGATATCGATCTGGTGATCGTGGCCTTCGGTGTCCTCGGCGACCAGGACGCCGCGGAGGTCGACGGAGCGGAAGCGCGCCGGATCCTCGAGTCGAACTTCGTCGGTGCCGTCTCGGTGCTGGTCCCCGTCACCCAGGCGCTCCAACGGCAGGGACACGGCACGATCGTCGTGCTCTCGTCCGTGGCCGGTGAGCGCGCGCGGCAGAGCAACTTCGTCTACGGGGCGAGTAAGGCCGGACTCGACGCGTACTGCCAGGGGCTCGGCGACCGCCTCGTGGGCACCGGCGTCCGGTTGCTCATCGTGCGGCCCGGATTCGTGCACTCGAAGATGACCGAGGGCCTCGATGCCGCTCCCCTGGCCACCAACCCGGAGCAGGTCGCCGCGGCCATCGTGACCGGTCTCGGTCGGGGCTCCGAGATCGTCTGGGTTCCGGGTCAGATGCGGGTGGTCATGTCGGCACTCCGCCACCTCCCGCGGGCCGTGTTCCGGCGTCTCCCTCTGTGAGCGGCGTCGCCGCGTTCGACTTCGACGGCACCATCTCCCGCCGTGACACCCTCGGTCCCTTCCTGGCCCGCGTCGCCGGGCCCGGCCCGCTGCTGAACGCCATCATCCGACGTTCGCCGCAGATCGCGAAGGTCGCGTTGCGGCATGGTGATCGGGACGCGGAGAAGCAGGCCGTCATCGCCCGGGTGCTCGGCGGCCGGACCGCGGATTCGGTCGCCGCGATGGGTCGCGTCTACGCCGACCACCTCTGGACCGAGCAGCGTTTTCGGCCGGAGTCCCTCGAACGGTTGCAGTGGCATCGGGACCAGGGCCATCGGATCGTCATCGTGTCGGCGTCGCTCGACTCGTACCTCGTTCCGCTGGCACCCCGGCTCGGCGTCGACCACGTGATCAGCTGCTCGCTCGAGACCGACGAGGCCGGCCTCGTGACCGGCACCCTGGTGGGCGGCAATGTGCGGGGCATCGAGAAGGCGAACCGGCTGCGGGCCTGGCTCGGCGGCGACACCGTCGAACTCTGGGCCTACGGCGACAGCTCCGGCGACGACGAACTCCTCGCCATGGCCGACCATCCCACCCGCGTCTGACGCGACCACCACGAGCAAGGGGAAGCTGATGGATCTCACCGGTTCGGTCGTCCTGGTGACCGGAGCATCATCCGGGATCGGCGCCGCCCTTGCGCCCCAACTCGCTGCTCGCGGTGCAACCATCGGCATCGTCGCCCGCCGGGCCGATCGCCTCGAGGCGGTGCTCGCCGAGTGTCGGGCCCACACGGACGCTTCCTTCATGTGGACCGCAGACCTCTCCGACCTCGACGCCGCCGCGGCAGTGGTCGATGACGCACTCGCCCGCTACGGCCGGGTGGACGCGTTGGTCAACAACGCGGCGATCGGCAAGCGCAAGCTCGTGCAGACGCTGACCGACGACGACGTCGACGTCACCATGCGGACCAACTTCACGTCGCCGATCCGGATGGCCATGGCCCTCCTTCCGTCGATGATCGAACGCGGCTCCGGTCTGATCGTCAACGTGTCCAGCATGGGCGGACGACTCGGCATCGCGCACGAGGCCGCGTACTCCGCGTCGAAGTTCGCGATGTGCGGATGGTCCGAGTCGGCCCGCATCGATCTCGACGGCACCGGGGTGAAGGTGAAGCTCGTGCTGCCCGGCCCGATCGCCACCGAGATCTGGGAGTTGCAGCCCGGCGAGTTGCCGGGGATGTACGACGGGCCGTTCGTGACCGCGGCGGACTGCGCCGCCGACATCGTCCGGGCCATCGAGGACCCCGACGGCTTCGAGTACTACACCCCCGAACTCGTGCCCGGCGGGTGGGCCCAGAAGGACCTGATCGTCGGCAAGTCGCAGAACTGCGACCAGGTCCTCACCGGCATGGCCCAGATGGCGGCCGCCGAATCCCCCTGACGCGCCCCAACCCGCGCTCTGGCGTCGCACAACCCGCGTATGGGTGGCTGTGTGACGCCGAAGTGTCAGGC
>JBBQXR010000036.1:0-14544 GCA_038209455.1 Acidimicrobiia bacterium | reverse complement strand
GCCAGCGCAATCAACTGCCGTTCGGGCCACGGGTAGAGCTGCTCGACCCGGATGATCGCGACCGGCGCGCCGAGACGGTCGCGACGCTCGACGAGTTCGTGGGCGATCTTCCCCGAGCACAACAGCACGCGCCGGATCTCGTCCGGCGCGACCGGGATCTTCGGGTCGTCGAGGATCTCGTGGAAGTTGCCGGATTCCAGGTCGGCAACCGTGGACCGGGTGGCCGGGACGCGCAGGTACTTCTTCGGCGTGAAGCACACGAGCGGCTTGCGCGACGGCGCGTGGATCTGGCGACGGATCACGTGGAAGTACTGCGCGGCGGTGGTCGGGTAGCAGACCCGGATGTTGTTCTCGGCGCACAGTGCGAGGAACCGTTCGATGCGCGCGCTCGAGTGTTCCGGGCCCTGACCCTCGAACCCGTGGGGGAGGAGCAGGACGAGGCGTGACTGCTGACCCCACTTGTCCTCGGCCGCGACGATGAACTGGTCGACGATGATCTGCGCGCCGTTGATGAAGTCGCCGAACTGCGCTTCCCATCCGACCCAGGCCTTGGAGTCGGCGACGGAGTAGCCGTACTCGAAGCCGAGCGCGGCGTATTCGGAGAGCACGGTGTCGTAGAGCATGACGGGCGCCTGGTCGTCGGTGATGTGGCGCAGCGGCAGGTACTCCGCTTCGCTCTGCACGTCGACGAGCACGCCATGGCGCTGGCTGAAGGTGCCGCGGCGTGTGTCCTGACCTGCGAGTCGGACGGGAGTCCCGGCGACGGCCAGCGACCCGAACGCGAGGGACTCGGCCAGCGCCCAGTCGATCTGGTCGGCGGCGAAATCGGTGCCCCGGGTGCGGAGCAACTTCTCGAGCTTCGGGCTCAGGTGGAGGTCATCCGGCCACGACGTGAGGGCATCGACGATCGATTGCAGCTGCTCGCGCGGCACGCCGGTCTCGACCGCCGCCTCGACCTCGTCCGCGACCACGATGTTGACCGGGATCGTCGGCGGACCCGACTGGTGCGTCTCGTCGAACGCGTGGTTGAGGCGCTCGCGGAAGTCCTCGAGTGCGGCCTCGGCCTCGGCGAGGGTGAAGTCGCCGCGGTTCACGAGGGTCTCGGTATAGAGCTTGCGCACGCTGCGGCGCGCCCGGATCAGCTCGTACATCTTCGGCTGGGTGAACGCGGGCTCGTCGCCCTCGTTGTGGCCGTACCGGCGGTAGCAGACCATGTCGACGACGACGTCCTTGCGGAACGTCTGGCGGAACTCGTACGCGAGGCGCACGACCCGGACACAGGCCTCGGGGTCGTCGCCGTTCACGTGGAAGATCGGCGCCTGCACCATCTTGGCGACGTCGGTCGCGTAGACGCCCGACCGTCCGAGTTCGGGTGCCGTCGTGAAGCCGAGTTGGTTGTTGACGACGATGTGGACCGTGCCGCCCACCTCGTAGCCCGGGACCTCGGACAGGTTCAGCGTCTCGGCCACCACACCCTGGCCCGCGAACGCGGCGTCGCCGTGCACGAGGATCGGGAGCACGTGACACCGCTCGCTGTCGTCGATGCGGTCGCCCTTGGCGCGGGCCATGCCCTCGACCACCGGGTCGACGGCCTCGAGGTGACTCGGGTTCGAGGCGAGGGAGACGGTGAGGTGTTCACCCGTCGGCGCGCGGTGGGTGCCGGTGGCGCCGACGTGGTACTTCACGTCGCCCGAACCCTGCACGGACGCGGGGTCGAGGGCACCCTCGAACTCGCGGAAGATCTGTCCGTAGCTCTTGCCGACGGTGTTGACGAGGACGTTGAGCCGCCCGCGGTGGGCGGTCCCGAGTACCGCCTCGGTCATGCCGTTCTCGGCCGCGATGCTCAGCAGCGCGTCGAGCATCGGGATCAGCGACTCCGCGCCTTCGAGGCTGAACCGCTTCTGGCCGACGTACTTCTTCTGGAGGAACCCCTCGAATGCCTCAGCCGCGTTGAGGCGGTCGAGGATGCGACGCTGCACGGCCGGGTCCGCCGCGGGCGGAGCGACCTCGACCTGGGTCTGGATCCATTCCTTCTGGACGGGATCCTGGATGTGCATGTACTCGACGCCGACGGTGCGCGCGTACGCGTCGCGCAGCATGCCGAGGATCTCGCGGAGCGGCATGGTGCGGCGGCCCAACGAACCGGCACCGAGGCTGCCGACCGGGAACTCGCGGTCGAGGTCCCAGATGCTGAGACCGTGCTCGTTGAGGTCGAGTTCGGAGTGGGTATCGGGTTCGGTCCGGCCGAGCGGGTCGAGGTTGGCGATCAGGTGCCCGCGGACCCGGTACATGTTGATGAGTTGGTGGACCTGCACCACCTTCTCGTTCTGGGTCCGCTCGTCATCGAGGGGGCTGACGTCGACGCTCCAGCGGGCGGGCTCGTACGGAACGCCGAAGCTGTGGAAGATGCGGTCGTAGAAATCGTGCGCGCCGAGCAGCAGGTCGTGGATCGCGCGCAGGAACTCACCGCTCTCCGCGCCTTGGATCACGCGGTGGTCGTAGGTGCTCGTGAGCGTGATGATCTTGCTGATCCCGAGACGGGCGATCGTGTGGCTGTCGGCACCCTCGTACTCGGCGGGGTAGCCGATCGAGCCGACGCCGAGGATGAAGCCCTGGCCGGGCATCAGGCGCGGGACCGAGTGGACCGTCCCGATCATGCCGGGGTTGGTGATGGTGCCCGTCGTGCCCGCGAAGTCGTCGGGGGTGATCCCACCGGTGCGGACCTTGCGGATCATCTCCTCGTACACGGCGAAGAATCCGGCGAAGTCGAGGGCGTCGACGTCCTTCAGGTTCGGGACGAGCAGCGTGCGCGAGCCGTCGGACTTGGCGACGTCGACCGCGAGACCGAGGTTGGTGTGCTCGTGGCGCACGACGACCGGCGCGCCGTTCTCGACGCCGTAGCCCGCCGCCATGGCGGGGACCTGCCGCACGGCCTGCACCGCGGCGTACGCGATCAGGTGGGTGAAGCTGACCTTGCCGCGCCCGGTGCGCGACAGGTGGTTGTTGAGAATCTGGCGGTTGACCTCGAGCAGCTTGGCCGGGATGTTGCGGACCGACGTCGCGGTCGGCACGCCGAGGCTCGCCTCCATGTTCTCGACGATGCGGGCGGCCGCACCGCGGATCGGCTTGGTCACCTCGCCCTCGAGGATGAGGGGGGCGTTGCCGTGGGGCCGCGTCGGTTCCGACGGGGGCTCCTGGCGGATGGTCACGGCCGGGGTCGAGGGAGTGGCCGGCACCGCGGACGGCGCGTCGGTGGCGGCGCCGTTGGTGGCCCGTCCGGTGCCCGTTGCCGGCGTGTAGTCAGCGAAGAACTCGCGCCATGCGGGGGCGACCGAACTCGGGTCCGAGACGAACTGGCGGTACATCTCCTCGACGAGTCCGGAGTTGGGGCCGAGGTCCTCGAAGGTGTTGGTCACCCGGCCAGGGTACTGGCTTCGGTTTTCCGGACCAGGTGTGATCGAGCGCGTTTCAGCGGCGGAGCAGCTCGGCGGCCTGGAAGGCGAGGTCGAGCGACTGGCGCGCGTTGAGGCGGGGGTCACACATCGTCTCGTAGCGCTGGTCGAGATGCGTTCCCAGTACCTCGTCGGTACCACCGAGGCACTCGGTCACGTTCTCGCCGGTCAGTTCGACGTGAACGCCACCCGGCCACACGCCGGCCGCGTGACACACGTTGAAGAAACCGCGGAGCTCGCTCATCACGTCGTCGAACCGGCGGGTCTTGACGCCGGTCGAGTGGGTGAACGTGTTGCCGTGCATCGGATCGCAGGCCCAGAGGACCGGGTGGCCGGAGTCGCGGACGGCCTCGATGAGCGGCGGGAGGTGCTGTTCGACCAGATCGTGGCCCATCCGGCTGATGAGCATCAGCTTGCCCGGTTGCGAGTCGGGGTTGAGCCGTTTGCACAGAGCCACGACTTCGTCGGCATTGGTCGTCGGACCGAGTTTCACGCCGACCGGGTTGCCGACGCCTGCGAGGAACTCCACGTGCGCGCCGTCGAGCGCACGGGTGCGGTCGCCGATCCAGAGGAGGTGGGCGGAGCAGTCGTACCAGTCGCCGGTGAGCGAGTCCTGACGGGTCAGCGCCTCCTCGTAATCGAGCAGGAGCGCCTCGTGCGACGTGTAGCAATCGACCTGATGGAGCCGGAGCTCGGCGTCGAGGTCGATGCCACACGCGGCCATGAACCGCAGCGCCCGTTCGATCTCGGCGGCCAGACTCTCGTACCGGCGACCCTCGGGACTCGCGGTGACGAAGTCCTGGTTCCAGGCGTGCACCTGGGCGAGGTCGGCGTAGCCGCCCTTGGTGAAGGCCCGGAGCAGGTTCAGGGTCGACGCCGACGGGTGGTACCCGCGCAGGAGCCGACCGGGATCGGGGGTCCGGGAGGCCTCGGTGAACGCGAAGTCGTTCACCATGTCGCCCCGGAAGCTCGGCAACTCGACGCCGTCTCGCACCTCGACGTTGGACGAGCGGGGCTTCGCGAACTGCCCGGCGATCCGTCCGATCTTCACCGTCGGCACGCCCGTCCCGTACGTGAGGACCACCGACATCTGCAGGATGATCTTGAGCTTGTCGCGGATCGCGTTCGCCGAGAACGCGCTGAACGCCTCGGCGCAGTCGCCCGCCTGCAGGACGAACGCCTTGCCCTCACACGCGAGCGCGAGCGACTCGGTGAGGGTGCGGGCCTCGCCCGCGAACACGAGCGGTGGGACCGTCGCCAACTCGTCGACTGCGGCCCGGAGCGCGGCCTCGGGCCAGTCGGGCTGTTGCGCGACAGGACGGGTGCGCCACGAGGCGGGACTCCACGGGACTTCGGGTGCGGTGGTCATGATCAGAGGTACTGCCCGGGTGCGCGTTCCGGAGCGACACCGTCGGGGGCGCCGATTTCCAACGCATGGCGACGGCGCATCTCCTCGAACTGTTGCTGGGCCATCGCCTGTTGCGTGAACAGGGTGGCCTGGATCCCGTGGAACAGCCCCTCGAGCCAGCCGACGAGTTGGGCCTGCGCGATGCGCAACTCGGATTCGGTCGGGGTCTCGGACGAGAAGGGGAGGACGACCGTCTCCAACTCGTCCTGCAACTCGGGCGAGAGGATGTCGTGGAGTTCGTGCAGTGATCGTTCGTGGATCTCGCGCAGGGCCCGGCGTCCCGCGTCGTCGAGCGGAGCCCGCCGGACTTCCTCGAGCATCGTGCGGACCATCGACGCGATCCGGATCAGCTTGGTGGGCCGCAGGACCTGCTCGTCGGACTGATCGGTACTGACCGCTCCGCTCGCCATCGCGGTTTCGCCGGCACTGGCCTCGGTGGGAGCGCCGGGGAGCACGATCTCGGGGACGACCGGCTGCGGTTCGGAAGTGGACATCCGGGCCACGATACCGGCCGGGTCCGGTACCGGCCGCAGCGTTACTGCGCGGGTGACTGGACGGCGGGAGGGCGCCGCCCGACCGCGCCGGCTGCACGCGGGCCCGGAACGTCGTGGAAGCGGTACGGCTCGGCGTCCCGCCCGGGCTGACACACCCAACTCTCACCGGTCCGGCCCGTGGTCACGATGGTGAAGACGGCCTCGGCGATCTGCGTCGGCGGCATGAGGGGAAAGTCGTTCGCCTCGAACATCGCCTTGGTGTCGGCATTGAGGATGTTGGTATCGGTCATCCCTGGGTTCACGGTGTTCGCCGTGATGTTTTTGGCCAGCAACGGCGGCGCGACACTGCGGATGAAGCCCACCACGGCGTGCTTGCTCAGGTCGTAGACCGGGTCGAACGGGAACGGGATCAACCCCGCCAGCGAACTGGTGGCCACGATCGCGCCACCGCCGCGCCGTTCCATGGCCGGGATGGCCGCCCGGGTGCCCCACACCACGCCGTCGACGTTCACGCGCATGATCCGGTGGTACACCTCGTCGGTCAGGGTCGTCATGTCGGCGATGCCGATCGCGATCCCGGCGTTGAGGTACGCAATGTCGACGCCACCGAGTTCGCGTTCGCACGTGGCGAACATCGCGTTCACGTCGTCCGCATTGCCGGCGTCGGCATGCACGAAGAGTCCGCCGACCGAATCGGCCACCGCCCGGCCGTTGGTGTCGTCGAAGTCGGCTGCACAGATCGTGGCGCCCTCGGCGGCGAACCGCGCCGCCGTCGCCTTGCCGATACCCGATGCCGCGCCCGTGATCAGCGCGACCTTGCCGTCGAGTGCACCCATGAGATCTCCCTCTTCGCCGCTTCCCGCCGGCACCGTACGCGGCGAAATGCATGTGTGTCGCTTTTGGATTTTCGGCTTAGCTATACGCGCGTAGAGTTAAGCCGAATTCTCAAAACGCGGAGTAGTGAGTTCCGATGGACCGTCCTGGTGGTTGGAAGCTGAATCGGGTGTCCGCAGCCCGGGCCGGCGCACAGATCCTGCGCCACGAGGGGATCGACGGTGTGAGCATGCGCACGGTCGCTGCCGCAATCGGTGTCACGCCGATGGCGTTGTACCGCTGTTTCGACTCCGCCGACGCCCTGCGGCTGGCATCGATCAGCGAGGCGCTGGAACGTGTCCCGGATCCGCCGCGCGACGGGTCGGTTCACGAGCGTTTGGACGCCTGGGCGCACGGGGCACGGCGGAGGCTCCGGGCCACCGACGGTCTGGCTGCGGCGTGCCTTGCGGACTGGCCCGCGCTTCCCGCCGGGTGTCGGATGATGGAGGGCCTGCTCGCGGTAGCGGCTGACCACACGGGGAGCACGATCCGTCAATGCGTGATCGCCCATGCAGTGTTCGTGTATGCGTTGACGCGCGCGCAGGCCGAGCGGGCCGTCGCCAGGCGCCGGAGTGGTCGCCAACTCCCGGCCGTCGCCGCCCGGCCGAAGAAATACCCGCGCCTCGCTGCGCTCGAGCATCAATTCCCGGCGGTCGACGCCAACCGTGAGTTCGCCGTCGGGCTCGACGCGTTGCTGACCGGGCTCCTCGATCGGAGCCCCGCGTGAGCAGCGGGCGGGGGGAGATCGTCGTCCGGGATTGCACCGAGGCCGACCTGCCGGCGTCGCTCGCCATCTTCAACGAGTTGATCCCGACGACGACGGTGGCCTGGCGGGACGATCCGTTCACGCTGGAGTGGCGGACCGAGTGGTTTGCCCGCCAGCAGGAACGCGGATTTCCGGTGCTCGTCGCGGTGGATGGAGCCGAGGTGACGGGAGTCGCGAGTTACGGCGACTTCCGCAATACCCCGCACCTCGAGGGCTACCGCTTCACCGTCGAGCACTCGATCCATGTCGCCGGCGACCGGCGGGGCGACGGTATCGGCCGGCTGCTCATGGACGCGCTCGTCGATCGGGCGCGTGGCGCGGGACTGCACGTGATGGTCGGTGCGATCGACGGCGGGAACGTCGACTCGATCCGCTTCCACGAACGGATGGGCTTCGTCGAGGTCGCCCGCATGCCCGAGACCGGGTTCAAGTTCGGGCGCTGGCTCGACCTCGTCCTGATGCAGCGGATCCTCGACGGAAGCGACGTCACATCTGGATGACGACGAGTCGTTCCTCGGTCATCTCGCGCACCGCGTAGTGCGGACCCTCACGGGTGTTGCCGCTGTCACGCACGCCGCCGTAGGGCATCTGGTCGGTACGGAACGTCGGCATTTCGTTGACCATGACACCGCCGAAGTCGAGCGTGTGCGCGGCACGGAGCGCGGCCGAGAGATCGGTGGTGAAGATCGCGGCCTGGAGCCCGTACCGGCTGTCGTTCGCCGCCGCGAAGGCCTGATCGAGGTCCTGGTACCCCTGGAACCCGATCAGCGGACCGAACACCTCCTGGGTGCACACCTTCATGTCGGGCAGGACGCCGGTGAGCACGGTCGGGGTCAGGACGTGATCGACCACGTCACCGCCGGTCGCGATCTTGGCGCCACTGCCGGTCGCCTCGGCGATCCACCCGACGATGCGGTCACGCTCACCCTCGTTGATGAGCGCGGAGACGTCGGTGGCATCGTCCATCGGGTCACCGACGACGAGCCCGGCGACCTTGGCGACCACGCGGTCCACCAACTCGTCGCGAATCGCGTCGTGGACGTAGACGCGTTGCACCGAGATGCACGTCTGGCCCGAGTAACCGAACCCACCCGCGACGATCTTCGTGGCCGCGAGTTCGAGGTCGGCATCGGGCTCCACGATCACCGGGGCGTTGTTCCCGAGTTCGAGCCCGACCTTCTTCCGTGGCGCACGACCCTTGATACCCCAACCGACCTCGGGCGAGCCGGTGAACGTGATGTACGCGATGTCGTCGTGATCGACGAGCGCGTTGCCCACGCTGCCGCCACCGCCGACTACGACGTTGAGCCATCCCGCGGGGAGCCCGGCGTCGTCCAGGAGCATCGATGCGAGTTTGAGCGCGGTGAGTGGGGTCTGGGACGCCGGCTTGAGGACGACCGGACAGCCGGCGGCGATGGCCGGGGCGACCTTGTGCGACACGAGGTTGAGTGGGAAGTTGAACGGGCTGATCGCGCCCACGACCCCGATCGGCAGTCGGAGCGTGAACCCGAACTTGCTGATGCCGGCGTCGTTGGCGTCCATCGCGATGGTCTCGCCGGTCAGCGTGCGGGCCTCCACGGCGGCGAACCGGAACGTGCCGACCGCGCGAGCGGCCTCGACGCGAGCGGTCTTGATCGGCTTGGCGGCCTCCCCGGCGATCGAGCGGGCGAACTCCTCGTGGCGATCGGCGAGCGCGTCGGCGGCGGCGTCGAGGATGGCAGCTCGCTGATGGGCGGGCATCGGATCGCGGCGGGCGATGTGGGCCGCGGCGACCGCCTGGTCGACGTGTGCCGCGGTGCCGATCGCAACGCGGCCGAGTTCGCTGCCGTCGAAGGGCGAGTGGATCGTTGCCTCCTCGCCGGTGGTGACGAGGGAGGAGCCGATACGCATGGGATGGAGGTCAGCCATCCCCGGAGGCTATTTCACCTTTCGGTCGAAGGCCGCGGCGTCGGCCGCGGACGGAATGGCAGTGGCTTCGTCGTCCACGAGCGGTTCGGTGATGAAGCCGCCGGCCGGATCGAAGCGGAAGTTGGCCAGGTCCTTGCGGAACTCGAGGTTGAGGTCCGAGACGCCGTTGCGGTTCTTCTCGACGCTGAAGACGACCCAGTGCTCCGACTGCGCCGTCGGCGCGGGCACGATGCCGACCTTGTCGTTCAGCAACAGCACGAAATCGGCGTCGTGGGCCAGCGCACTCGCGTCCGCGAGGTGGTGGAGCCGCACTCGGCGTGCGGTGAGGCCGGCGTGGTCGGTGCCGGCGATGCCGATGATCGGGATCGCCGCGTCCATCGCGAGCGCCTTGAGCTGGCCGGTGACCGGGTGGGGCGCGACGCGTTCGATGTGGTCGACGACGAGCGCGGTGGCGCCCGTTCGGTGCTCCGCGACTTCGCGTGCGATGCCCTCGACGCCGGTGGCAGGGTCGGTCGGTCGGACGAGATGGATGCGGGAGCCGTATTCGCGCAGTCGCAGGGTCGCCTCCTCGCCGAGTGGCTCGGCGGTCAACGCCCCCAACGGCGCAGCGCCGAGCACGACCTCCTGGCCGAGTGTCCGCAGCCGCGTCAGCTCGGAGAGTTCGTCGGGCCGGGCCAGGCTGCGCAACTCGATCGCGAGCAGGCGACGGACGAGCGCGGTCGGCGCGTCGTCGTACGCGACGTAGATGACCGTCTGGCCGCGCATCGCCATCTCGCGCGCCCACTGGAGCGCGGCGACGGTCTTGCCGACGCCAGGGCGTCCACCGAGGATCGCGAGATCGTGCGCGTGGAATCCACCGGTGACGAGATCGAGCGGATCGAAGCCCGTCGCGAATCTCACCGCCTGCTCCCGGGGTGTCACCGGCGAGGGGGCGAGAAGGTCGGCCGCCGTCGTCATGGGTCTCTACCTTCGCTCATCGAGCGAGGGATGACATCCCCACAATTCAGGAATATGCCGTCAGAACTTCACTTCGGTGGGCTCACCGAGGTTGGTGCGGGTGACGGCTGACCCAACCCGAACGCTGCGCCAGTGCGACGGCCGACAGCTGGCTGTTCACGCCGAGCTTCGAGAGCAGCGCCTTGATGTGGGACCGGACCGTTGCGACGGACACGTAACTCTCCGATGCGATGGTCTCGGCGTTCTTTCCTGCGATCAGGTCCTGGAGGACTTCGGACTCGCGCACGGTGAGTCGGTCGAAGGGGGCGAGTCGCTGCTGCTCGTTCGCCCGATGGTTGCGGAGTTGGGCCAGGAGTTGTTCACGGGCGGAGACGCTGAGGATGCTGCGACCGTCGACCACGTCGGTGATCTGCTCGATGAGATGTTCGAATGCCTCGCTCTTGCTGATGATGCCGATTGCGCCGGCTTCGATGCACTCGGCATGGGTGATCGGACTCGTCTCACCCGTCAGCATGACGACGCGGACCCCGAGGTCGGTGATCGGGTGGATCAGGTCGAGGCCCCGTCCGGCGGCGCCGAGGTCGAAGTCGAGGAGCACGAGGTGGAGTTCGTGTCGGGCGATGGTTGCGAGCACGTTCTCACGGCTGAGATCGTCGACGACGGTGACCTCGACGCCGAGGTTGTGCAGCGCGAAGGCCAGGGACTGCGCGAGCAGGCCGTGGTCCTCGACGATCGCGACGTGCGCCGAGAGGGCGCCGACGCCCGACGGCGACGAGATGGCGGTTTCGGTCACCGGGCCTCCGCGGTGCGAGACGGTGTTCCTTCGGTCATGCCGAGTACTTCGGCACGTGTCGGCACGATCCTGAGCGCGGGCGCCGCGGGTACCGACATCACGAATGCCGCGCCGCCGCTGGGGGCCGCTTCGACCCAGAGGTCGCCATCCTGGCTCCGGACGAGGCGCCGGGCCACGCTGAGGCCGATGCCGTCCCCGCCGGTGGGGGAATCCGGATCGACCCGGAATCCTCGCTCGAACACCTGGTCCCAGTAGATCGGATCGATCCCCGGCCCGTCGTCCTCGACCCGGATGGAGACCTCGTCCAACTCGTGCCGTGCGATCACGCGGACCTCGACGTCGGGTGCGTATTTCGCGGCATTCGTGAGCAGTCCTTCGACCACCTGCGCGATCTCACCCGGCCGGGCGACCGCGCGGGTGGCTCCGTCGCTGCGGAACGTCACCCGCTGACCGTTGGCGCGGTGGAGGGCGATGGTGGGGGCCAGGATCGTCTCGACGTCGAACATCTCGACACCAGAGGCCGACGGCGATTCGTTCACGAGGGTTCGCAGCCGGCGGATCTCCGCAATGAGCGCGGCGCGCAGGGTGGATTCGGGGGTCTGGTCGTTGTCCGCGGGGCCCCAGGTGGCCACCCCACCTTCGATCGCCACCATCGTCGACCGCATCTCGTGCAGCCGGTCTGCGAAGGACTCCTCGACCCGCCGGTGGTTGGCCGACTCGCGTTCGCGTTCGACCTGTTCGCGTAGCGCCCGGGTCCGGTGGTGGACTGCGGCGCCGACGAGTCCGCCCAGCGCGCTGATGCTGGCGAGGCCGGTGGCCGCCAACTCGAAGACGTGGTCGGCAAGTGGTCCGCTCGGCGAATGTCCGATGCTCACCGGGATCAGTTCCGCCAGGCCGAACGCGACCGCAACCGGGATGATCCAACCGGCGCTCGCGTCGTGATGCCCTCGGTGCTGACGCGCCGCGGCGGCGACCGCGAGCAGCATCCATGCGCTCCCCATCACGGCCAACGCGATCCGGGCGCGGGAAGGGGAGTGGCCGACGGCGACTGCGGGCACGAGAGCGACCGCGAGTCCGAGTGCGATCTGGGTGACGGTGTTGCTGACCCGGATCGTCGCGTCGACGGCCGGCCCGAAGATCGCCCGCGTGATGAGCGTCATGCCGAGCACGACCGCGGCCAACTCGGCCCCTGCGGTGTTCGCCGGGTTCAGCGAACCCAGGAGGAGATAGCCGGTCCCGATGACGAGGAACGCCCAGCCGCACCACCAACCGCGTGCGATCCCGTCGAGGCGCCAGCGGAGCAGCGACGCCACTCCGGTCATGAGCGCGAGGGTCGCGGCGATCGCGCCGAGCTTGGCGAGGACGGTCGCGGGAACCGAGATCCGGACGTCGGCGGCGAGGACGACCCACGCGACCCCGAACAGGAGGAGGATCGCGGTCGGAAGCGTCGGCGGAATGACGAACTGCGCGACGCCGCGACGATCGGGCCCTCGGTAGGGCGCTATCTCCTTGGCCGGCCTTCCGGGGCCGCCAGGTGCGTTGCGGGGCTGCACCGTTGATCCTCGTCGCGTTCGGGTCGGACTCCTGACCTAGGGGTCATCGACCACGGACGAGGGCGACTTGACGGTCACTCGATGAGCATCACTCGATGATGCGCGGCACCCGTCCGGCAAGCTGGCCGACGGCGGCGAGGAACACGGTCTTGATGTCGCCGCCCTTGGGCTCACAGAAGAAGTTGTCGCCGTCGGAGTTCTCGGCGGCCGTGCAGCCGTTGTCGACCGCAGCAACGCCCTTGATCGGGCTGGCCATGCTGGCGAGGACCCTGGTCACCTGGGCGTTCTTGAACGTGCCCGAGGTGTCGACCGAGCAGAGGTTCGACCCGCTGAGGAACCCGATCGTGAGGACCTGGATGTTCGAGGCCCGGGCGGCCGCAGCGGCGGTGTTGGCGTACCCGCAGGGCTGGGTCCCGGTCGGCTGGTTCGCCGCACCGTCGGTCATGAGGATGATCCCCCGCCGGGAACCCGGCCGTCCGTAGGCGTTGAGGTACGTGGTCGCCGCCGCGATCGGGTCACCGAGGTCGGTCGTGTTGCCGTACGCGAGGCAGCTCACGGTCTTGACGATCTGGCTCGCGGGGTTCAGAGAGCCGTCCGCCTTCTGGTAGTCGTTGGAGGGCTTCGCGTTCGGGTACGGCGCGATCATCCAGGTCGCGCCGGGAGCGGTCACGTCGCTCCCGGAGTAGACCCCGTACGCACCGGCGTTCGCGCCCGAGCAGGTCGCCGTGGTGGAACTCGGACCGAGTGTGCCGAGGGCGATCGACTCGTTCTTCGGGCTGAGGAACCCGAGCACCGCGTTGGTCGCGTCCTTGACGTGATCGAGCGGCGTCTTGCCGGCGGTCACCGGCGTCTTCATGCTGCCCGTGCGGTCGATGATGAGGACGATGTCGAGAGGCTTGGGTGACTCGTACTCGCTGATCGCGTGCTTCGACAAGGTCGGGTCACCGATGCCGATCACCTGCGCGAACGAGTTCTTCACCGAGGTGCTGATCGTGACCTTGAGCTGGTTCGTGTTCGCCAACGTCGTGACCGAGACCCCGCTCGGGTATCCGTTCTGCGACGCGATGCTCCGGGCCGCGGCGATGGCGCCGGCCGGGTCGTCAGGCAGGTACACCGCGCCGGCGAGCGCGGCGGCGTCGGCCGCCTTCTGGAGGTGGGCACGTTCGTCGTTCCAATGCGAGAAGTCGACGGCCCAGCCGGCGAAGCCGAGCAGGACCACGAGCGTGATCGCGACCCAGACCGCGACGACACCGCGTTCGTCGTCGCGCCGGACTTGGAGGTGCAGCCGGCGGCGCATCAGAACCCACACGCCGAGCTGGCGACCGGCTCGAAGCGGAAGACCGCGTGATCCGTGAGGGTCACGCCGGCACCGAAGAGCTTGGTGACGAACTGGTGGTCGAGCTTCACGTAGACGCCGATCTCGTCGTACGGCTGCGTGCAGACCTGCTGCGTCGCCGCGTCCCATCCCCCGCCCCCGGAGGAGACGAACGACTTGGAGCCGGCGCTGTAGGTGTAGCGGAGGCAGTTCGTCGAGCAGGATGTGAACCCGCCGCTCGAGCCCGGGTAGCCGTTCGAGTTGGCCTTGTAGATCCACAGCTCCTTGGGCACGCTGCTCGGCAGGGTGCTCACCGCACTGTTGACCGCGGAGACGGTCGCGGTGGCGAAGTCGGGCTGCGTCCCCTTGGACGAACCCACGCGTGCACCGGCCCGCGCAGCGTCAGCTGCGACCGAACGATCGTGGTACGCGGACGAGAACTCGATGATGCCGAACGTCAGCACGATGAGCACCGGCGCGATGAGCGCCATCTCCACCGCGACCGCGCCCCGCTCGCCGCGCCCGCGGGATCGTGCGAATGCGTGGAGTGAGAAGCGTCGAGCCTTCCTTCCGCTGCCGGGGTGGGTGGGTGCCTGCGTTTCCGTCATGGTCTTCATCGTGGGGGGATTGTCGCGTCGCGCCTTGCGGACGCCATCCTCACGATTGATGAATCGAAGGGCGCCGAGCATGGCGCCGCGCATTCCCCACTTCTGGTGATGGCAGGCAGTTCGGTTTCCTCCACGATGACGTCGTCCTGAAGCGCAGGATCACAGACAAGGGAGACCGAAACACCATGACCAACCTGATGTACATGCTGCAGGGGCTCAAGGCCCGTCTTGCCCAGACCGAGCGTGGCGCCGCGGCAGTTGAGTACGCACTGCTCGTCTCGCTGATCGCGGTTGCGATCATCGGCGTCGTCTTTGCCCTCGGTGGGCAGCTCAGCTCGACCTTCTCGAGCGTCACCGACGGCATCAAGAACGGCAAGTGAACCACTGGTCGGTGGGGGGGGGGGGGCGGAGGGGGGG
>JBBQXR010000035.1:0-15039 GCA_038209455.1 Acidimicrobiia bacterium | reverse complement strand
CGACGAGGCCCACGCCCCGCCCCGCCGGCTTCAGGAGGATGTTCTCGCCGTAGGTCTGCACGTACCAGTTGCGAATCGTCTCGTCGGACTCCCCGCGCCGCACCCGGACCGCGATGTCACGGCGCTGCCCACGTGCGGCAGCGGTCCCACTGTCGGCCACCGACACCCCGATGCAGTCGACACACCGCAGCTCGGTCGCCAGTCGGTGAACGTGAGCGGGAACCGACTCAGCGGTGGAGCTCGGCCATGCGGCGACCACGAGCGCACCGACGACGAGCACGGCGAGCCCGATCCAGGCGAGGCGGCGCATCAGATGCCCTGGCCGACCTGCAACATCTTGTCGAGGTCGCCGGTGGTGAGCGGTCCGATCACCGAACCGACGATCTGACCGCTCGGGCTGATCACGAACGATTCCGGCTGCCCGCGGGTGCCGTACGCGAGGTTGGCATCCTCGGCGCCACGGTCGTTGGACACCGCCCAGCCCATGGCGTCCTTGCGCGCCGCGGCCCGGATCGCGCCGGACGAGTCGTCACGCGGAATGCCCACCATCACCACCGTGGGATCGTCCTTGTGATCCGAGTACCAGCCCTGAAGCGTTGGGAGCTCGGCGTTGCACGGTTCGCACCACGAGTTCCAGAAATTGACGATGACCGTCTTGCCGGCGAGGTCAGTCGACCGCAGTTTCGTGCCGTCGAAGTTCGTGAGCGTGAAGTTCGGCGCCGCCTTGCCCAGCAAGGGACTGGTGTTCAGCTCGGTCTGGGGATCGGTGGAGACGTTGGCGGCCAGGATCGCGGCGAACAACGCGATGACGACGCCGGCGCCGATCGCGACCCACCGGAACGGATGCTTCACACCGACACCGGCTCGACCGCGGCTGCGGACGCGTCGTCGGGCTCATCGGGCGGCGGACCGGCACCGCCATCGTCGCCTCCGCCACCACCGAGGTGCTCGGGGCGCGTCACCCGGCGACGCACACGTGGCGCGAGCGCCACCATCGTCCCGATCGCCATGAGGCCACCGCCGAGCCAGATCCAGATCGTCATCGACTGGATCTGTACCCCGACGGTGATGCGATCGCGCTTGGTGGGCGAGGACACGAGCGTGAGGTAGACGTCCTCGAACAGTCCGGTGCGGACCGACGGAGTACCAATGCCCTCGTTCGCGTTCCGGAAGGACGAGATCGCCGGCGCGTACGTGCCGAGCTGGTCGCCGTTGTGGGTGATCGCAAGGTCGGCCGACACCGAGTTCTTCTGATCGCTCCGGAACGTGTGGCTGCGCACGTATCGCACGGTGTACCCGTCGACCGTCGCCGACTGACCGACCCTCAGGCGCACCTCGCGCTTCTCACCGAACGAACCGGCCGCGGCGAGCGCGACCGCGATCAGCACGACCCCCGAGTGGACCACCAGGCCGCCGTACCGCCGCGGGTTCCCGCCCACGGTCCCGGTCAGGGCACGCGCCCAGCCACGCGCGTCTGCTCTGCGGCGGGCCTTCACCGCGACGAACGTCTCGCGGATGATCGCGGCGAGGCTGAATGCGGCGAGCCCGAAACCGACCACGGTCGACCAGTCGCGGGTCCACAGGATCAGCGTGAGCACCATGGTCAGCGCACCCGCATACGCAGGCCCGAGCAGCCGGTTCTGGAGTACTTCACCGCTCGTGGCCCGCCACGGCAGCGCAGGTGCGATCGCCATGAGGAACAGGAGCATCAGACCGAGTGGCGTGGTCATGCGCTCGAAGTACGGCGCACCGACCGACAGCGTGCTGCCGCGAACCGCCTCCGCGAGCAACGGGAAGACGGTGCCGAGCAGCACCACGAAGGCCAGCCCGGCGAAGAGGAGGTTGTTGGCGAGGAACGCGGCCTCACGCGAGACGGGCGAGTCGATCCGGCCCGGTGTGTGCAACGTGTCCGCACGCCACGCGATCAGTCCGACGCCACTCGCCATCACGATGAAGAGGAACGTGAGCAGCCAGGGTCCGATGCTCGACTGTGAGAACGCGTGGACCGACGTGATGACCCCGGACCGCGTGAGGAAGGTCCCGAGGATCGTCAGCGCGAACGTCGCGATCACCAACGAGAGGTTCCAGACGCGCAACATCGCGCGCCGCTCCTGCACCATGACCGAGTGGATGAACGCGGTCGCGGTGAGCCACGGCAGGAGGGAGGCGTTCTCGACCGGGTCCCAGCCCCAGTACCCACCCCACCCGAGGACTTCGTAGCTCCACCACGCGCCGAGGAGGATGCCGACGGTCAGGAAGCCCCAGGCGACGAGCGTCGTGCGCCGCGTGTCGGCGAGCCAACCCTCGCTGAACCGGCCGGTGATGAGCGCGGCCATCGCGAACGAGAACGGGATCGTCATGCCGACGTAGCCCATGTAGAGCATCGGCGGATGGAACGCCATCAGCGGATGGTTCTGGAGCAGCGGGTTCGGGCCGCGTCCGTCGAGCGGCACGACCCCCTTGATCAACGCGAACGGGTTGGCCGCGACCGCCATGTAGAGGAAGAAGAACAACGCCACGACGAGCCCGATGGTGAGGGCCCACCCGACCATCGGGTCCTCCATGCGATCCCGGAACCGGTGCGCGGTGAACGAGAGGTACCCACCGAGGATCAGCGCCCACAGGAGGATCGACCCTTCGAGCGCAGCCCACAGGCCGGTGATGGTGAAGAGCGTCGGCGTGGCGCGTGCGTTGTTCTCCGCCACGTACTTGATGGAGAAGTCGTGAGTCAGCAGCGCCCACTCCATCGCGCCGACCGCGACCAACGCGCCGCCGAGTACGACGAAGACACAGACTCGACCCGAGCGCAGGGACCGGGCGTCGTGGGTCAGCACCCCACGCAGCAGGAAGAAGATGCCGACCGCCGCCCCGCCGATGCCGATGGCGAGACCGAGGATGCCGAGCGTCGCCCTCACGGCATATCCGCTCTCGCGCCTGCGGCGCAGGCCGCTCGGGCCCCGCTCCGCCCCAACGCAGGTTCGCAGCAGCGGCGGCGGGCGTCGCTTCGGCTCTCCGCTCTCGCGCCTGCGCAGGCGTTGAGGTTTTCGCTCACGTCTGTGCCTTCGGGGCGTGCTTGGTGTCGACCTTGGGTGGGTTGTACTTGGCGCCGTGGCGAATGAGGATCCGGTCCGAGTCGAAGGTGAGCCCGCTCCCCCAGCGACCCTCGCACAGCACCGGCGCGCGCGGCTTGAACAGTTCGGGAGGATCACCCTTGTGGACCACCCTGACCGTGTGCTTGCCGTCGGTGACCTGGAAGTCGACCCCGGCCGTCGTCGGATGCACCGTGCCCGGCACCACCGCGCCGGCGAGGCGGAAACGGTCGGTCCCCTGGCTCTTGCGGTCGTGCACGGCTTCGGAGACGGTCCGGTAGAACACCACGTTCTGCGACAACACGACGACCAGCGCGATGGCGATCACCACCGTCGCCCCGCAGATCAGCGCCGCGACCAGATACCGCGGCTTGCGCCTGGTGGTGCTCGTCACTGTTCGGGCTCCGGTTCCGCCGCGGCACGTTCGGCCCGTCGGAGCCGTCGGGTCAGCCGGATCGTGTAGCCGCCCAACACCACACCACCGATCGTCCAGCCCGCGATCACGTACCCGACATCGGTCACGCCACCACGCTCCGCCCGGCGCCCACGCGCTCGGCGATTGCCTGCTCCAACTCGCGTTCCGCGTGTCCCTCTTCCAGCACGGCCAACCGGTACCGCCGGTCGAGCAGGTACACGTAGAGGAGCGTGAACGCGATGGTGCCGATCCAGAGTGTGAGCGCCATGACGCCGTGGATCTGCGGGTTGAGTTCGGGGCTGAACACCGTCGCCTTCTGGTGCAGCGTCCGCCACCACTCCACCGAGAAGTGCACGATCGGCACGTCGACGAACGCGATGAGCGCGGCGATCGCATTGCGCTTGGCGGAGCCGACCGGGTCGGCCGCGGGCACCCGCCGCAGGGCGCAGTAGCCGAGGAAGAGGAAGAAGAGGAGCGCGGTACTCACGAGCCGGGCGTCCCACGCCCACCAGAAACCCCAGACCGGTCGACCCCAGATCGAACCCAACACCAACGCCAGTGCGGTGAACATCACGCCGAGTTCGGCCGACGCCCCGGCGAGGCGGTCCCACACCTCGGCGCGCGTGCGCTTCCACAGGAACAACGCCGAAGACGCGGCGGTGACGAAGAACGCGAGGTAGGCCAACCATGCCGACGGCACGTGGAGGTACATGACGCGTTGCGCGTCGCCCTGCACGGCATCGGGCGGTGCACCCCACAGCCCGAAGAGCGCGAGGGCCACGAGGGAAATCGCCGCGGTCACGCCGATCACCCGCCGCACGACCGGTGCCAGGAGTTCGTCCCTCACCGTGGTCTCGCTTCCTGTGCTCACGCTGCCTCCTCCCAGAGGGCGCCGAAGGCCATCACTCCGATGGTCGTGTAGATCACCGCGAAGACTCCGAGCATCCCGACCCACGGCCACGCGTCGCCGGGAACGCCGTCGAGGCCGTCCTCGAATGCCCTCGTCGCCCCCAGCATGACCGGTGCGATCACCGGCAGCAGCAACAGGGGCAGCAAGGTCTCTCGCATCCGTAATCCGGCAGCCAGAACGCCGTAAAGGGTACCGGTGGCGGCGAGCCCGATGGTCGCGGCCACGGCCGTGAGGAGCACTACGCCGACGCCGTTCACGTCGACCCCGTAGAGCACGATCACGCCGAGGCCGAGCACCACCTCGAGCAGCGCCAACTGCACCGCGATCGCGGCTGCTTTGCCCAGAAAGATGGCGCCGCCATCGAGCCCGGTCATGCGGAGCCCGTCGCGGGCGCCGTGGTGGGTCTCGATCGCGAACGCGCGACCGACGGCCAGCAGCATGGCCAGGAGGACTGCGATCCAGAACAGGCCTGGCGCCACGCGTGCGAGCACGCCCCGGTCAGGGTCGAGGGCGAACGCGAAGAGCAGGATCACGATCAGCCCGAACGGCAGGATCTGCCCGACCGCCACCCGGGCCCGGGCCTCGATCCGCAGGTCCTTCCCTGCGACCAGCGCGGCTTCCCGCCAGATGTTGCCGCCGCTGGATCCTTCGCTCATGCCCGCCCCGCTGACTGGGTGACGGGATGGATCTGGCCACCGACGACGCGGATCTCACGGGTCGCGAGCGGTCGGGCGATCTCCAACTCGTGCGAGACCATCACGACGGTGCGACCCTCCCCCGGCGCGCTGCGGATGACTCCGGCGAGCACATCCCGACCCGTGGCGTCGAGCCCGGCATGCGGTTCGTCGAGGAGCAGCAGTTCCGGGTTCCGGACCAGCGCGACCGCGAGGGCCAGCCGCCGGCGTTGCCCAGCAGAGAGCCCACGGTGCACGACGTCCGCGGCCTCGGCCAGGGCAACCGTGTCGAGGACACGATCGACGTCGGCGGCGGCGCGACCGGCCGACCGCGCGAAGAAGTGGATGTTCTCCCGCGCGGTGAGGTCGTCGTAACAGTGCGTCTCGTGGCCCACCAGCGCGATGCGGCGGCGAGCCGAAATACGGTCGTCGGTGAGGTCCACACCCAGCACCTCGACCGCGCCCGAGTAGGGCGGCAGCAGACCGGCGAGCAAACGGAGCAAGGTGGTCTTGCCGGCGCCGTTCGGGCCGGCCACGAGCACGATCTCGCCTGCCTCCACGTCGAGATCGGCACCGGCGAGAGCCGGGAAGCGTCCGAGGAGACAGACCACAGACCGAAGTCGTACGACGAGTGACACACCGAGCCTCCGGCCCCGGGATTGGGGCGCCAACAAGCGTCGAAAGTGTAGGAAGCCCCTGGGAAAGCGGTCGAACCGAGGGCCGGCACGGCGTTTCGGACCGGCCCGGATGGTCGGGAACCGCCGCGACCAACCGCTACCGTCGCCCGGTGCGCCAGGCCATGAACGTGATCGGACGGTTCCTGCTCACCGCCGGTCTCCTGCTGCTGCTCTTCGTCGGCTATCAGCTCTGGGGCACCGGAATCTACGAGTCCCGGGCGCAATCCGATCTCCACTCCCAGTTCCAGCAGGACCTGAAGGAGACCCGCCAGGCGCAACAGCCGGTCTCCGGGACGACGACGACCACGATCCCGCTCCCCGCACCACCCGAGGGTGAGCCGGTGGGCATCATCCGCATCCCCAAGATCGGCCTCGACCGCACGATCGTGCAGGGCGTGACGGTGCCCGATCTCCGCAAGGGTCCGGGCCACTACCCCGATTCGCCGATGCCCGGCCAACTCGGCAACGCCGCGATCGCCGGCCATCGAACCACCTACGGTCAGCCGTTCAACCAGATCGACGAACTCGCACCGGGTGACGAGATCACGATCATCACCCTGAACGGGACCTTCCATTACAAGGTCACCCAGCAACTCGTCGTCTCCCCGCGTGAGGTGCAGGTCCTCGACCCGACGCCCGACGCCACGCTCACGCTGACCACCTGTCACCCGAAGTTCTCCGCCAGTCAGCGCCTGATCGTGAAGGCGAAGCTCGACGTGCAGAGCAGTCCGAAGCCGGTGAAGCCCAAGCCGACCGCCATCAAGCACCGGCGCCTCGCCGTCGACGACCTCGCCGGGAAGCACGAGTCGAGGGTGCCGGTCTGGTGGGCGGGCCTGGCCGTCGCCGCGGTCGGTGGGCTCTGGTGGTTCATCTTCCACCGCCGCCCTCGCTGGTACGTATGGGTCGCAGGTGCGATCCCCTTCCTCGCGGTCTACGCGGTCTTCTGCTTCTACCTGGAACGCGTCCTCCCCCCCGGGTTTTAGGTGTGCCCTCCAACGAGCTCGCTCCGCGTGCTCCGCTCGGGAGCAGTCGCGACCCGTACGGGTTCTTCGATCCCTACCCGATGGTGAGTTCAGTTGCCAGAGCCTTCATTCCTTGCGCGAAATCCACCTGGGCGGTGAAGCCGAGGACGTCGGTGGCGCGGGCGGGGCTGGCGAAGACATGGCGGACGTCGCCGGCACGCCAGCGGCCGACGACCTCGGGTCGCAGTGCGGTCGGCCCGAAGGCGTCCGCCAGCGCGTCGGCCATGTCGAGCAACCGGCGCGGCTGCCCGCTCGCGACGTTGAACGCACCGGGTTCACCGGCGCGTAGCGCCAGCAGATTCGCGTTCGCCACGTCGTGGACGTGCACGAAGTCACGCAACTGCCCACCGTCCTCGAAGACCTGCGGCGCCCGGCCCGCGGCGAGAGCATCGGTGAAGATGGCCGACACTCCCGCATAGGGCGTGTCGCGCGGCATCCCCGGGCCGTAGACGTTGTGGTAGCGGAGCGCACTCACACACACGTCTGGATGCTCACGCGCGAACGCGAAGGCGAGATGTTCCTGAGCCAACTTCGTGGCCGCGTACACGTTGCGCGGATCGGTCGGCGCGGACTCGGGCACCGACTCCGCCCGCAGTGGTGCACCGCACTCCGGGCACGGCGGCTCGAACCGGCCGGCATCGAGATCAGCGGCCCGACGGGGCGCAGCAGGCACGATCCCGTGACGGTCGCACGTGTACCGCCCCTCGCCGTAGACCACCATGCTCGAGGCCATCACCAACGGCCCGCGGAACCCGGTGTCGTGCAGCACGGTCAGGAGTACCGCGGTGCCCAGGTCGTTGTCGGTCACGTATCCGACCGCGTCGCCGAAGTCGACGCCGAGCCCCACCTTGGCCGCCTGATGACACACCGCGTCGACGCCGTGTAGGGCCGCCGCCACGACGAACGGGTCGGTGACATCGCCGACGATCGCGTCCTGGTCACCTTCGACCGGGTCCCGATCGAGGATCACGACCTCGTCACCGGCCGCCCGCAACGCGTCCGCGATGTGGCTACCGATGAAGCCTGCGCCACCGGTCAGGAGCACCCTCACACGACGGCGTCGCGCGGGAACCGGATGGTGAACCGCGCGCCCCCGTTCTCGTTGCACGCGGTGATGCGACCGTGATGGGCCTCGACGAACCCGCGCGCGATGGCCAGACCGAGACCCGCACCGCCTGCGGTACGCGCCGGGTCCGATTGGTACGCCACGTCGAAGATCCGATCGAGGTCGGCTTCGGGGACACCGCCGCCGGTGTCGACGACGGAGACGTACACGTGCTCATGGTCCTCCGCGCCGGCCTCCACCATCACCGATCCGTCCGCCGGCGTGTGCCGGATCGCGTTCTCCAGGACGTTGCGAAGTGCGCGCAGCACCTCGGGGGTCGACACGTTCACCTCGGGCACCGGTCCCTCCATACGGCCGACGAGTCGAACACCCTTGGCATCGGCGACCGGCGCGACCCCGGCGATCGCATCCGAGACGAGGTCACCCAACGACACCTGCTCGAGTTGAAGCCGCAGCACTCCCGCCTGGGTGCGACTGAGTTCGAAGAGGTCGTCGACCAGTGCGGTCAACCGCTCAGTTTCGACCCGCATCTGAGAGTGGTACCGCTCGACGGTGACCGGGTCGGCGACGACACCGTCCTCGAGCGCCTCCACCATGGCGCGGATGGCGGCGAGCGGCGTCCGCAGGTCATGCGACACCCACGCCACCAACTCACGCCGGGATTCCTCGACCGCGCGCTCGCGCCGACGTGCGTCGTCGAGCCGCTGCTCCATCAGATCGAGCTCCTCGGCGAGGCGAGACAGCTCCGACGGTCCCGAAACCGGACGAGCGACGGCCGGGTCGGACGATCCGATGCGCCGGGTCGCCTCGACCAGGCTCGAACTCGTGGCCGCCAACCGCCCCCCGAGCACCACGGCCGCGGTCACACCGACGGTTGCCACCGCGACGAGGACGACCTCAATCACCGCGAGGTCGTGTTGGGCGATGAACATCTCCCGCGCGGCCACGAAGACACCGAGCGCAATGCTCGCCACGATCACCAGGGCGAGCACCGAGACCTGCACCGCGAAGCTGCGACGGCGGAGGGCGGCCAGCAGCGGCAGGCCGAGAACGACGGCGATCGCCGCTGCGCCGGCGGCGATGCCGATCAACTCGATCGCGTCGCGAGCGGGCATCGCGGTGACGGCGGCAACGAGGACGGTCGCGGCGAACCCGATGATGCCGACCAGGATCGCCGTCCGCAGGGTCCGGTTCATGGATCCCACCGGTAGCCGACGCCCCAGACCGTCATGAGATGCGCGGGAGACGAAGGCGTGACCTCGACCTTCTCCCGCAGCCGACGTACGTGCACGGTGACCGTCGCGGTGTCGCCGAAGCTGTAGCCCCAGACGCGTTCGAGCAGCTCCTCGCGCGTGAATGCTCGCCGCGGACTCCGCGCCAGGTGCACCAGCAAGTCGAACTCGCGCGCGGTGAGGGGCACGACATCGTCGGCGATGGTCACCTGTCGGGCCGGGAGGTCAATACGGAGGTTCCCCGTCTCGAACACTTCGACGCCGAGGCCGTCGGGCACTCCCGTCGCCACCGCGCGGCGGAGGACGGCCCGGACGCGCGCGGTCAGCTCGCGCGGTGAGAACGGCTTCACGACGTAGTCGTCGGCGCCGAGTTCGAGTCCGAGGACCCGGTCCTCCTCGTCGCCGCGTGCCGTGAGCATGATCACCGGGATCGGGGCCCGCGCGCGGAGTCGGCGGCACACCTCGAGCCCGTCGATCCCGGGCAGCATCAGATCGAGCACCACGAGGTCGGGCCAGTGCCGCGCCGCGGCCTCGAGCGCGTCCCGACCGTCGGCCACGGACTCGACCGTGAGGCCCTCACGTTCGAGGTACCGCACGACAACTTCCGAGATCGTCCGATCATCCTCGACCACGAGCACTCGTGGCGCCTGCTCCATCACCATGGCGACCGTATCGCCACTGCGAGCACCAGCGTGCCCACCGCCTGGACGGACAGCCACATGGTTGCGGTGCGCACGCGGGTGGCGAGAAGCGCCCCGGCCACCATCACCCACGGGACGAAGGGCAACCAGATCCGCTCCACCTCGGCCTTCGACATGCCGCTGACGTCCGCGAGAAGCACTACCGCAATTGCTGCGCCGACGAGCACCGTCACCGGGCCTCGGCGCAGCTTCGTGAAGGCGACGGCGATCGCCGGCCCGATGATCACCGCGAACGCAGCGAGGTTCGCGACGAGGAAGTAGTCGTACGGACGCCGGCTGGCCACACCGTGGAAGTAGCGGGCTCGGGTGGCCGCCAGACCGTCCCACCACGCGAACCCCGTGCCCGCCCAGACCGCCAGCACGACGCCGACCACGACCACTGCGGCGATGATCAGGACGCGGAACTGTCGGCGCCATGTCGCAATAACGATGGGGATGACGGCCAGCAAGATCAATCCGTAGGAGAGGAAGGCCGTCGCGGCGAACAGGAGGCCGCCCACGACCGCGAGCGCATCCGAGCGGCGCCCCGTACGCGAGGTCGCCAACACCAGCGCCGTCACCGCCCACGCGCTGACCCCGGCGAAGAACGGATCCCCCGAGGTCCACGAGACCGCCGCCGGTGCCAGCACCAGGAACGGCAACGCCCGCCGGGCCGTCTGTTCGCCGGCAATGTCGCGGGTCGCGACCAGGACCGCGACGACGGCCGCCGCACCACCGCTGAACACGAGTGCCGAGTTCCACCGCACGCCGCCAAGTCCGATGCGGTCCATCACCCAGAGCACGACGACGAACCCGGGCGGATGACCTTGGGTATGGATGTTGTATCCGGCGATCCGATGGGTGAACGTGCGCAGGAAGACGTCCAGGTTCCCGACGACCGAGACCGTGCCCAGATACTGGTTGGACAGCAGTGGGTCGGTGAGCGCCGCTCGGCCATCGACGAGGGCAAGGGTGATCGCCCACGCGAGCGCGCCGAGGGCCGCCACGCCGAGCAGGGTGGACCACCGCAGCCGCTGCCCGAGGCGAGGCAACGCGACGACGAGAACGAAGGCGCACATAACGGCCGGCAGGGCGGTTCGGCCAGGCCTCCAGTCGAGGACGCCGGTGAGTGGTGGCGTCTCGATCTGCAGGTGGATCTTCTGCGCCAGCAGCGACTCGCCCCACCGCGATGCCACCACGAGGAGCAACGCATACACCGACAGTGCGACCGCCGACGGGACGAAGCCGTCGTGCGTGATCCGTCGCTCGGCAGTCGGAACGACGACGGCCTCGGACGGTGAGGAAATCGCGGTCCCGACCATCGATCGAGGGTATCGGTGGCCGTAGCGGCCACGAAACCAGGTGCGGTCGAGTTTCGACTTTCGTAAGCCGCCAAAGTGTTTCGTACGGGGACAACCATGGATACGTTCGCAGACGTGATCGACGTGATCCTTCCCGTGCTCGACGAATCGGCGGTGCTGACGCGCGTCGTGCAGTCGTTACCGCCCGGTTATCGCGCCATCGTCGTCGACAACGCATCGACGGACGACTCGGCCGTGGTGGCCGCGCGCGCCGGGGCACTCGTCGTCTCCGAACCACGGCGCGGCTTCGGCAGTGCGTGTTGGGCCGGGCTCCAGGCCGCGACCTCCGATGTCGTCTGCTTCATGGACTGCGACGGTTCGCTCGACGGTGCCGACCTCGTCCGCGTCACGAGACCGGTGCTCGCCGGCGAGTCCGACCTGGTCCTCGGGGCGCGTATCGCGAGCCGCGGCTCCTGGCCGGTGCACGCCCGGGTCGCCAACCGCGTGCTCGCCGCGCAGATCCGTCGCCGTACGGGTCTCGTCGTCCGCGATCTCGGTCCGATGCGAGCGGCGCCGAGAGCACGACTGCTCGAACTCGGCATCGCCGACCGCCGCTTCGGTTGGCCCCTCGAGATGGTGGTGCTCGCGCACCGCGCCGGCTGGCGGATCACCGAGGTGGCGGTTCCGTACGCGGCACGGGTCGGCAAGAGCAAGGTCACGGGCACCGTTCGCGGCACTGCCCGCACCGTCCGCGACATGAGCGCGGTCCTGCGATGAGCACGGTCACCGTCATCCTCCTCGCCAAGGCACCGGTTCCCGGACGGGTCAAGACCCGGCTATGCCCGCCGTGCAGTCCCGATCAGGCCGCCGAGATCGCGCGCGCGGCGATCGTCGATTCGATCGCGGCGATCACGGCCACTCCGGACATCCGTCCGCTGGTGGTCCTCGACGGCGCCCCGGGACCGTGGCTGCCCTCCGATATCGACACGGTGCCGCAGGTCGACGGTGACCTCGCGGATCGGCTGACCGGCGCGTTCGCCGCGGTCGCCGGTCCGGCCGTGCTGATCGGCATGGACACGCCGCAGGTCACTCCGACCCAACTCCGCCACGCGGTCGGCGAACTCATGGAACCTGGCACCGACGCGGTGCTCGGACCCACGGTCGACGGCGGCTTCTGGGTCATCGGCCTCCGCGCGTCCGACGATCGAGTCTTCACCGGGATCCCCATGAGTACCACCACGACCGGCGAGGCCCAGCGCCTCCGGCTCGACGCCCTGGGCTTCGTGACACGCGGGCTCGAGACCGAGATCGACGTCGACACGTTCGCAGACGCGCGCACCGTCGCCGTTCGTGCGCCCCACACCGGCTTCGCCGCGGTCGTCGCTCGCATCGAGCGCGACCTCCTCCTCTCCACCGGAGTACCAACGTGACCGCAACGATGATGCCCGAGTGTGCGGTCCTGCGCGACGAGTTCGGACGCGAACTGCACGCGCCGGCCGACCGCTGGTTCGCCGCGGTGGAGCCGGCCGACGCCCGCGCGCTGGCCGACGTGCGCGGCCCGGCCCTCGACATCGGGTGCGGCCCGGGCCGCCACGTGCTCGCGCTCACCGAACGCGGGATCCCGACCCTCGGGATCGACATCACCGAAGGTGCGCTGTCCCACGCCCGAGCCCGCAATGTCCCCGTCCTCTCCAGGTGCGTCTTCGACCCGCTCCCTGGAGTCGGGCGGTGGCGGAGCGCGCTCCTCCTCGACGGCAACCTGGGCATCGGAGGGAATCCAATCCTGCTGCTCCAGCGGGTGCGCGAGATCCTGGCGCCCGGCGGTGCCGTCCTGGTGGAGATCGAACCACCCGGCCACGCCGTCGAGCGACGACGCGTCCGGTTCGAGATCGACGACACCGCCGGGCCGTGGTTCGAATGGGCGAGTGTCGACGTCGACGCGCTCCCCGAACTCGCCGGCGCCGCGGGTCTGGATGTCGAGCGAATCTGGTGCGACGACACTCGATGGTTCGCGTGGCTCGGCCGATGACCAACTTCGGTCGATGAGGGTCTTCGACCGGGTGCGGCCACCGCAGGTGGGACCGTTCCGTGACGGTGCCTTCACCAGCCCGGCCCGATCCGAGCGCACCGCAGCGATCCTCGGCATCGCGCTCGGCGTGAGCTTCTTCACGTGTTTCGCGACCGGCATCTACTCTCACCTCGCGCAGCACCCGCCGTCGTGGTTCCACCTCTCCGCCCGCCCCGCCGGCCTCTACCGCGTGACCCAGGGCCTCCACATCGCCACCGGACTGGCGTCGATCCCGCTCCTCCTCGCCAAGCTCTGGACCGTCTTCCCCAAGCTGTTCGCGTGGCCCCCTTTCCACGGAGTCGCGTCGGCACTCGAGCGCCTGAGCCTGCTCCCGCTCGTCGGCGGTGCGGTGTTCCAACTCTTCACCGGCGTTGCGAACATCAACCTCTGGTATCCGTGGCCGTTCAACTTTCCCATCGCGCACTACTGGGTGGCATGGATCACGATGGGTGCACTCATCGTCCATATCGGGGCGAAGATCTCGGTGACCCGTTCCGCGCTTCGCCGCGAACAGTCGCAGCCCGACGAAGCGGCAACCGGCGCGACTGCATCCGCCGGGATGAGTCGCCGGCAACTGCTGGCGACGGCATTCGGCGCGACCGGCCTGGTCACGCTCGCAACCATCGGCCAGACGTACTCACCGCTGCGCAAGCTCGCCCTGCTCGCCCCTCGGCGGCCCGATGTCGGGCCGCAGGGGTTCCCCGTGAACCGCACCGCACGGGCGGCGGGCGTCACCGAGACCGCCCGGGCCGGCGACTACCAACTCGAGATCCGTGGCCGTGGCATTGCCCAGCCCGTCATGCTCGACCTTGCACAGTTGCGTGCGCTTCCCCAGCACCGCGCCACTCTGCCGATCGCGTGCGTCGAGGGTTGGAGCGCGAGTCGAGAATGGGAGGGCATCCGGGTGCGCGATCTGCTGGCCCACGCGGGCGTGCACGACGCGCGAGCGGTCCGGATCGAGTCGTTGCAGCTCCACCGGTCCTACCGCACGAGTGACCTCGACCGCGACCAGGCCGGCGACGCCGACACGCTGCTCGCGATGAAGGTGAACGGCGAGACGCTCGCGCTCGACCACGGATACCCACTCCGGCTCATCGCACCCAACCGGCCCGGCGTCATGCAGACGAAATGGGTTGCCAGGGTGGTGGTCCTGTGAGCACGACCGAGGCCGACGCGCCGGCCGCACCAGCGGAGCGCGCCGGGGCATCGTTCTGGATCGCGTTCGCCATCGGTGGCGCCGTCATGGCGTTCGGCATCCGAGGTGCCGTGATGAATCTGAAGGACTCGGCCCCGGACGTGGCCAAGTGGGTCATCGGTGCCGACCTCGTCCACGACCTGATCCTCGCCCCGATCGCCGTGGCGGTCGGCTGGACGATCAATCGCATCGTTCCCGCCCGCTGGCGGGCGCCGGTCCAGGCCGGGCTCATGGCCACCGGTGTCACCCTGCTCCTCGGTTGGCCCGGCTGGCGCGGCTACGGGCGCCATCTCGTGCCCGACAACCCGTCGGTCCAACCCCTCGACTACACGACCGCGATCCTCACGGTGCTCGCGATCATCTGGGGCGCCGTCGTGGTCTGGCTCGCACTCCGCCTCGTCGCCGACCACCGACCGCGTTGATCTCAGTGACCCTGGAACTCCGGCGGCCGCTTCTCGGCGAAGGCCGCGAGGCCCTCTTGCAGATCGTCGCTGAGGAACGCACGGGCTTCGAGTTCGCGGATCTCGGCGGCCGCGGCGTCGTCGAGGATCCCGGCCGCGTCGACGAGGTTGACCGCTCGCTTGTGGCCCTGGACCGTGATGGGCGCGAGCGCGGCGATCTCGGACGCGAACGCGAGCGCTTCGGCACGAGTGTCCTCGACACAGCGGGTGACGAGACCGAGATACCGAGCCTCGTCGCGGTCCACGTAC
>JBBQXR010000034.1:0-15474 GCA_038209455.1 Acidimicrobiia bacterium | reverse complement strand
GGTGCCCGCCGACCCGGGCGCCGGACTCACCAGTTCCTGTTTCGCCTATCTCCGGGTGACCGACGGCGAGTTCCGCCGCGTGTACCCGGCACGCGGTTTCGCGTGTCCTCGTGACGGCTGGCTCCGCCTCCGTCGCGACTTCCGTCATCTGTAAGGAGAGTCGAGTGCTGCGCAATCTGCGTTTTCGCACCAAGTTGATGCTCATCGTCGCCATCCCGATGATCGCCGCGCTGGTCGTGACGATCCCCGGGTTGCGAACGCGCGTGCGCGATCTCGACGCCAGCACGCAGGCCCGAGACCAGGCTGGTCCCGCCGCGCACGTTCACACGTTCCTCGATCGCATCGACGACGAAGGGTCGCTGTCGGCCTGGTGGGTCGCATCGGGGGACCCGCAGGTCCGTGCTCGGCTCCGCGCCGCACGGCTCGCGACGGATCGCGCGGTGCATCCGCTCGCCGCCGCGGAGCGGGACGCGGCCGACGCCGGCGCGCCGAAGGCTGCACGCGGGATCCACGACCTGAGGGAGAGCATCGCCCTCCTCGGACAGCAGCGGCAGTTCATCGATCTCCGCCTCAGTCCCGACGCCTCCGTCCTGGGGTCGTTCCGTTCGATCGCCCAGACCACGACCGGGATCCTCGATGCGTTCGCCGGCGCGCCCCAGGGTGCCGCCGCGTCGATCATGTTCCGGGACATTTCCACGCTCGGACGGCTCGGGTCTGCGCTCGCCGACGAGCGTTCGATCCTCGCGGTTGCCCTGGCGCGCAACACCTTGCCGGACGCGCTGGTTTCCGATCTCGTTGCGGCCGTCACCACGCAGAACGCGGCACGCAGTGAGCTGGAGACCCAGGGTCGGCCGAACACCCGGGCTGCCGTGCTCACCGGAACCAACGCATTCCGGGGGGCGACGGACGAGGTGAAGCAACGCAGAGCCCCGGTGTTGTCGGGTGGGACGTTGCCGTCGACCCTGACGCCCACGGAGTGGTACTCGACGGCTTCGGCGCAGCTGGAGGGCTGGCAGACCCTCGGAAGTCGCGTCACTGCGGGCATCGATCGAGAGCTCGAACAACGCCACGACGACGCCCGATCGAACCTGATCGCCGTCGGCGTCGGTTCGATCGCGGTGTTGCTCCTCGCCGCAGGTTCCGCCTTCGTCATCGCGCGGGCGACCACCCGTCCGTTGCGTCAGCTCGCCGACAACGCGCACGACGTGGCGACGCGTCAGCTCCCCGCGCTCGTCGATGCGCTCCACGACCCCAAGGCACCGCCGCCGACCATCACCCCGATCGTCGTGAAATCGCGTGACGAACTCGGCGCGCTGGCGAAGGCGTTCAACGACGTGGAACGCACCACGGTGAAGGTCGCCGAGTTGCAGCGCGAGACGGTGCGGACCGGAATCTCGGATCTGTACGTGAACCTCGCCCGCCGGAACCAGCCACTGCTGACCCGTCAGCTCGCGCTGGTCGAGGACCTCGAACGGGACGAGCGTGATCCGGAACGGCTCGGAGCACTCTTCACGCTCGATCATCTCGCCACTCGGATGCGCCGCAACTCGGACAGCCTGCTCGTCCTGGCCGGCGTCGACGAACGGACGAGCGGACGTACGCCGCTCCCACTCCTCGACGTGATCCGCGGTGCGGTCTCGGAGACCACCGACTTCCAGCGCATCGACACCGCCGGTATCCCGGCCCAGGTCGAAGTGGTGGGATACGCGACGACCGACCTCGCCCACCTGCTCTCCGAGTTGCTCGAGAACGCGGCCTCGTTCTCCACTCCTGCATCGCGTGTGGTCGTGATGGCGCGACCGGTCGAGTCCGGTCTCGAACTCACGATCTCCGACCAGGGCATCGGGATCCCGTCCGACCGGATGCAGGCGCTGAACGCGCTGCTCGAGGACCCGCCGCCGCCCGGCCTGGTGCTCTCGCGGTCGCTGGGACTCGTGGTGGTGGCCCGGCTCGCGCAGCGGATCGGGGCGCATGTCCGGCTCCAGAGTGCGCCCGACGTCGGGACCGCGGCCGTCGTGACCCTGCCCCGAGTCCTGGTGGCGGAGGCGACGGCCCGCAGCGCGACTCAGTCGACGACGGGAACCCCGGTCGTCGCCGAGCCCGGTCCGCCGACGGTCGACCTGGTCGCGGCCGAAGCGGAGCCGGAACCCGTGCCGGTGGTTGCCGCCGTCGGGGCCGATCGCCCTGCTTCCGACGGTGGCGCACCCGGAGGCGATACGACCGCGGCCGGACTCCCGCGTCGGAGTCAGAGCACGAACCCGCTCCCGGATTCGCCCGATGCGGTCGGCCCCCCGCCGAGCCGTTCGCCCGAAGCGGTATTCGAACTTGTCGCTCGGTACGAGGCAGGCCGTCGCCGCGCCGGATCCCGGCCCGGCGACGACGACCCGGAGGCGGGTGCATGACCGGGCCTGACGACCTCGGCTTCCTCCTCACCAACCTCGTCGATCGGGTCCCCGGAATCCGTGAGGCGGCCGTGGTCTCCTCCGACGGGTTGCTGATCGCCCTCTCGGCGGCCGTGGATCGCGCCACCGGCGACCGGCTCGGCGCGGTTGCCGCCGGGCTGTTGAGCGTGGCACGCGGTGCGAGCACGCCGATGCAGGCCGGCGGGGTCCACGAGATCATCGTCGAGCTCGAACACGCGTTGATCGTCGTGATGGGGATCTCGGACGGCTCGGCGCTCGCCGTCGTGGCGACCCGACCCTGCGATATCGGGCTCGTCGCCTACGAGATGGCGATGCTCACCGATCGCGCCGGCGCCGCGCTCACGCCCCAGACCGTGGCCGAGCTCCGCGGGATACTGCCGGGATGATCGCGATCGAGCCGACGAGCACCGCGGGGGGGTCATGACCGACGCGATCGAGTTCGAGCCCGGGCTCACCCGCCCCTATGTCCTCACGGGCGGTCGCACCCTCGGCGGAAGCAATCTTCCGCTCGAAGCGGTGGTCGTGAGCGAGCGCGTGCCGCTGCCGCCGGGTGCGGCGCCGGAAGTCGTCTCGATCGTCGACCTGTGCCGGGTTCCGTTCTCGATCATCGAGATCGCCACCCACCTCCGACTGCCGGTCGGAGTCGTCCGCGTGCTCGTGGGTGACCTCGCCGCGGCGCGGGTGCTCGCGATCGGCGTGACCGCAAGTAGCGAACCCGAGGACCGGGTCCAGCTTCTCGAAAGGTTGCTCGATGGTGTCCGAGCCATCTGAGTCGCGGCGGGCACCGCTCGCACTCAAGATCGTGGTGGCCGGCGGGTTCGGTGTCGGGAAGACGACGACCGTCGGTGCCATCTCCGAGATCGAGCCGCTCTCGACCGATGCGGCAATGACCGAGATCGGTGCCCACGTCGACTGTGCCGACCTGACCCCGAACAAGATCGAGACGACCGCCGCACTCGACTTCGGTCGGATCACGCTGGCCGATGACCTCGTGCTCTATCTCTTCGGGACACCGGGACAGGAACGCTTCGCGTTCATGTGGGACGAGCTGGCGCGCGGTGCGGTCGGGGCGATCGTCGTGGTGGACACCCGCCGCTTGGCGGACTCCTTCCCGGCGATCGGGTACTTCGAGCAGCGCAACCTGCCGTTCGTCATCGGGATCAATTGTTTCGACGGAGTCCAGATCCACACCGAGGCGCAGGTGCGCGAGGCGGTTGCGGTCGGCGACGACGTGCCCATCGAGCGCTACGACGCTCGCGACCGTTCCACCGTGAAGGAACTGCTCACGGTGCTCGTGGAGTGCTCGCTGGGCCGGGCGCGAGCCGAACTCGCAGCGGCCTCCGGCGTCGGTGCACCACCGGTGTCGGCCTGACCGAGTCCACCGGGGCGGGGCCGGGATTCCACCAGCTGAGCCTGCGGCCCGTTTACCGTGAGAGATCACGCCCGAAAGGAAGAGGTAGCGGTGGCCTGGAAGAGTCAGCGAACTCGCGCGCTCGATCTTGCCGTGTTTCAAGCCGAAACCACCCAACTCGAAGTCGACACGTTGCGCAACGAGCTGACGGGCCTGCACGTGCAGCTCGAGGAACTCCATGAGCAACTGGCGAAGCGTGACATCGAGTTGATCGGTGCCCTCGCCCACGTCACGACGGTCACCGACCAACTCCGGGTGCAGAACGAAGAGGACCGAGCGCACCACGATCGGCTTGATCGTGCGATCGAACTCCTCACGATGGTGATCGCGTCGTCGGCCCCTGCGCTCGAGTCGTCGACCCAGGCCGAGGTGATCGATGTCGACGACTCGTTACCGGCACCACCGACGGTGATCGGCGGGAGCGTCGATCCGTCTTTGCTCACGCGGGCCACAACGCAGGATCCCGTCGTCGACCTCACGGTTGAGCCGGGCGGAGCGTTCCCTCGTCGCGCGCCCTCGGTACCGGGCGCGACCTTCGCCGGTCCGCAGGGAGCATCCGTGCCGCGGCGCGCGGGAGAGCGCGGGGAATAGCGTCGCCGACGACAGGTTGCACCGGCCGGTTACCACCGCGCTCCGAAGGAATGTCTGATGTCGGTCCCGCTCCCGACCCCTGATCACATGAATCTGGAGCCGCCCTCGGCGGCCGAAGTGCTCGCGCTCAGTCGCGGTGTCGTGACCGCGGTGTCCGACGGCGGCGAGCTCTCTCCGCTCCAGCAGGTGTTGATCGGCGCGGTGTTCCGCGCGATGACCGACCACGATGCCGTGCTCGACGGAGCACCGATGAGCCCAGATGAGTTCGCCGCGTGCCTCGCCGATCGTGACTTCGTGTTCCGGTCGCGCATCGTGCAGCTGATGGTGCTCACCGCACTCGTCGTGCGCCCGCTGCCAGTGGCGGTCGCCGATCGCATCGACGCGTTCGCACGCGCGGTCGAAGTCGAAGACGGCATGGTGCACGTCGCCCACGAGTTGGCCGAAGGCAGTCTCGATCTGGCGGCCATCGACTTCGAACGCAACGGTTACCTCAGCGACTGGACCGCCACCGACGGGGCCGCGCTGCACACGTCGACGGGACTCGTGGGCCCGTGGGACGTCGCGCTCGACGACCGCGAACTTGCGGCCCGTTGGTGTGCGCTCGAGACGCTGCCTCCGGGCTCGCTCGGCTGTCGTATCACCGAGTTCTACCGAGCGCGGGGCTTCGCGTATCCGGGTCTTCCCGGGTCGGCACCGCCCCTGCTCGCGCAACACGACTGGGTGCACGTCCTCGCCGATTTCGGGACCACGGTCGAATCCGAACTCGAGGTCTTCGCGTTCATCGCGCGCGCCAACGACGACCCACATGCGTTCTCGTTGCTCGCGATGGTCATCTCGCTCTTCGAGACCGGCTACCTCAGTCGCGGCGCGGGTTTGTTCGAGTCGGATGCGGGCCACCTCGCACGGGAAGGCATGGCGGTACGCGTCGCCGATGCCATGCGGCGCGGTGCCCTGTGCCGGGGCAGCATCGACTTCCTGCGGGTCGACTGGTTCTCCATCGCCGCACTCGACGTCGACGCGGCCCGCGAGCACTTCGGTGTGACCGCCAAATCTGAACGGGCCGTCGCCGCCGGCTCTGTCGGCCCGTGGGAGCCCGGTGGTATCAGCGAGTTCCAGGCGGCCGCCGGCCGGACCCATGCTGCCGCGGCTGGACGCGACTACGACGCGTACGGCGCGACCGTCGCGTGACGCGTCGCCCACGATCGATGACCAACAGACGAGGAGTCGACCATGACGTGTGAACACCTTTCCGCCGTGGACACCGGGGCCGTTGCCAGCGGTGACGGCTGTGTCGAGTGTCTGGCGACCGGGGGCCACTGGGTGCACCTGCGGCGCTGTCTGGCCTGCGGCCACATCGGCTGCTGTGACAGTTCCCCCGGCCGCCATGCGACGGCGCACTTCGGCGCCTCGACCCATCCGCTCATCCAGAGTTTCGAACCGGGCGAGGAGTGGATCTGGTGCTTCGTTGACGAAGTCGCCGTCGAGATCTCCGGCGCGGCCCCCAGTCCGTCGCATCCGTAACTCGCCACCCCCGGTCGTCCCACCCGACCCCTCGGGAATAGTTGGCACTCCCTTACGTTGTATTGTTGTAATCAAGTAATCAACGCAAAGGAAGCAACGATGAAAGACGAACAACGAGCAAGGGAAGCAGGCTTCGAAGGCGGCCGGCGCGGTCGGGGCGAAGGCCCCCGGGGACGCCGCCGTGGCCCGGGCGGCCGAGGACTCGGACGGCCCGGCGGCTGGCAGCAGGCGGACCTTCCGTCGGCGGACGACGCGCCGGCATGGTTCACCGGCCGGCTCCCCGAGGGTTGGTTCACGGGCGCGCCGAGCGTGAGCGTGGATCGGGAGGAGATCATCGTGGTCGGCGAGCTCGCCGCGCCCGAGACCGCCACCGCCGACGACGGTTCGGCCGACGCGGCCGCGATCGGCCGGATCACCCGGTTCCGCGAGGAGACCCGAGAGGCGCGCATGCAGATCGCGGCCGAAGCCGAAGCCCGTTACGGCCGCAAGGTCGGATGGGGAGCCACCATCGGCGACGCCAGGGTGCAGTTCGCCCACCTCGCGGTGCCGGTCATGACCCGCCTGCGTCAGGACGAGCGGCGGGTCCTCGACACCCTGGTCGACTCGGGCGTCGCCCGGTCACGGTCCGAAGCGCTGAGTTGGTGCGTGAAGCTCGTCGGTGAGCACACCGACACGTGGTTGTCGGACCTCCGGCGGGCGATGGCCGACGTCGACAAACTCCGGACGACGGGCCCCGTCCTGTAATCCGGCGTCGATGATCGAATCGCTCGAGGCGGTGGGGACGGCAATGCCGTTGCCACCGCCTCGGCGCGTCAACCGGTGACGGGCGGCGCGACCGCGCGCTTGAGGTCCTGGGCCATGGCCTCGGCCCCGGCTTTCATCTCGTGGGCCGCGTCGTGTAACTCGGCAGTCACGTCCTGCGCCGCGTCCTTGGCCACGTGGCTGGCATCGGCGGCGTCGCTCACGATGTCGTCGGCGGCACCACGCGCCCGATCGGCAGCGTCGTGCAGGTGGGTCGCAGTGCGATCCTTCACGGGGCTGACCCGGGACCGGACGAGTTCGGCGAGACGGTAGGCGCCGTAACCCGCCAGCCCCAGCACCACGGCCTTGCGAATCAAACGTGTCAACACGATGTCGTCCTCCGGAGGATCCTCGCCGGGACGCGTGCTCGTGACGAGCAGACATCCTCGGACCGGCACTTGCCGGTTCCGTCAAGGATGCCCCGATCTCCGGTGCGGCAAACCACGCCGAGTGGCGGGTTCAGGCGCGCCGGTAGAGGTCGTCGTGGTGTTCCAGCCACCGCTCTCGCACCTGCTGCTCGGTCGACCCGGTCGAATAGGCCGGCGAGACGACCGCTGCGGCCGAGTCGACCGCGATCACGACGATCGCCACGATCCGCTCGCGCTCGGTCGTGAACCCGTTGGCGGCGAGCCGCGTCAGGCCGGTCTCGAAGTCCGCTCCGGCGGTGAGGACGATCGCCGTCCCGCGGAACCGGTACCCCGTGCGGACGATCGGGTCGACGACGTTCACCTCGATGTTCGGGTTGGTCGCGAGGTTGGTGACGGTGCCGGGCGAGGCGATGGCCGCGAACATCAGATGCTCGTCGTCCCAGACCGAGGTCGTGCCCTTGGGCGAGAGGTTCGGGCGACCGTCGGCGGTCACGGTGGCGACGAAACCGAGCGACTGCTCGCGAACCACCCGTTGCATGTCGGCGGTGAGCTGCACGGTGCGACCTTCGCACGGCGGGGGTGGAGTTTCAATCCGTGCCCACCAGGTCGGCACGTGTCCCGGCGCATCCCGGCCAGCCTGGGTCATGATGGTGGCTCGTCGGTACGACGAATCCACTCGGAGGGGACTGCTGATGCACGACGTAGTGATTCGCGGGGGAACCATCGTCGACGGGACCGGCGGCAATCGGTTCGCCGGCGACATCGGCATCGACGACGACCGGATCACCGCGGTGGGCGGTCGCCTCGAGGGCAGCCGGGTCGTCGACGCCGACGGTGCGATCGTGACGCCCGGTTGGGTCGACGTGCACACACACTACGACGGTCAGGCCACCTGGGACGACCAGCTCGACCCGTCCTTCAGCAACGGCGTCACCACTCTGGTGATGGGCAACTGCGGGGTCGGGTTCGCGCCGTGTCCGCCGGGAGAGCAGGCCACGCTCATCGAACTCATGGAAGGCGTCGAGGACATTCCCGGAAGTGCGCTGCACGAAGGGGTGCCATGGGGCGCGTGGGAGTCGTTCCCCGAGTACCTCGATTTCCTCGCGTCCCGCCACTACGCGCTCGACATCGCCGCGCAACTCGCGCACGGTTCGCTGCGATTCCACGTGATGCGTGAACGCGGTTCGCACAACGAAGACGCGACCGAGGCCGACATCGCCCGCATGCGCGCGCTCACCGCCGAAGCGATTGCTGCGGGCGCGGTCGGGTTCTCGACTTCACGCACCATCTTCCATCGCTCGATCACGGGTGAGGCGGTTCCCGGCACCTTCGCCAGCGACGTCGAGTTGACCGAGTTGGTCCACGGCATGGCCGACGGTGGCGGCGGCGTCTTCGAGGCGATCACCTCGTCGTCGCTCGGGATGCTCTCCGGGCTCGGCGGCGAACGGTTCAGTCAGGACCAAGAGTTGCGCATGCTCGCCGAGGTGTCGCGGTCGACGGGCCAGAAGATCACGTTCACCACCGTGCAACACATCGACGATCCCGAGGCGTGGCGCACGGTCCTCGACTTCACGGTGGCCAGTAACGCCACCGGCGCACAGCTGTACCCGCAGGTGGCGTCCCGTCCCGTCGGCATCCTCGGCGGCCTCGGGTGTTACCACCCCTTCATGAGTCGTCCGTCGTACCGCGCGATCGCCCATCTTTCGCAGGCCGGTCAAGCGGCGCGTATGCGGGACCCCGAGGTGAAGGCACGCATCCTGAGCGAGGCGGACCTCGCGCCCGACGACGCCGGTTCGATGGAGATGTTCGCCCAGGTCATGCAGGGCGCCGCCGCGTTCCTCTTCGCCCTGGACGAGGTCGTCGACTACGAGCCGACCACGGCCAGCACGATCGGCGCGCGGGCGAGCGCGCAGGGCATCCCACCGATCGAGGCGGCCTACGACTTCCTCGCGGCGGGGGACGGGAGCGGCATCGTCGCCCTCCTCGCCGCCGGGTACACCGAGGGCAACCTCGATGCCGTGCGGGAGATGATCACGCATCCGGCGACCGTGGTGGGCCTCGCGGACGCGGGTGCGCACGTGAAGCTCATCTGCGACGGTTCGAGTCCCAGCACCCAGCTCACGCACTGGACGCGTGACCGGGTCCGGGGCGAGACGATCCCACTGGAGTACATGGTGGAGCAGCAGACCGGACGGACCGCTGCGTTGTACGGGTTCACCGATCGGGGCACCCTCGCGGTCGGCCAGCGGGCGGACCTCAACGTGATCGATCTCGACCGGCTCGTGGTGCGACGGCCCGTGTTGCACGCGGACCTGCCTGCCGGTGGTCAGCGCTACCTGCAACCGGTCGAGGGGTACGTGGCGACGATGGTGGCCGGAATCCAGACCCGCGAGCGGGACGCCGACACCGGCGAACGACCGGGACGTCTCGTGCGTGGCAATCGCGCCTGAGGGTCAGGCGCCGGCGACCTTGGTGTAGCTGTTGCCGAGGTCGTCCATCAGCACGTGGGCCGGTGTGCTCCGGGTGTCGACGACGAGTGGTTTGTCCAGGGTGCGCGACCGGAACGTCCAGCCTGCGGGGAGCGCCAGTCGGCCGCCGAGCCCGGCGAGATCGGACTCGCCGAGGCTCGGGTCCACCTGCTGACTCCACGTCTGCATCAGGTAGGTCGTCCCGTCTGCCGCAGTGAGTTCGCAGATTTCCTGACCGGCGTCGAAACTGAAGATGACCGAACGGTTCACGTCATGGGTGGTGTACGGGACCTTGGCCGTCGCGACCGGTCCGATGTCGACGGTCGCCCGCTTGGTCATCTCGATGCCACCGAAGGTCTTGCTCACCGTGTCCGGCGGGCCGTAGTTCTTGATGGTGCCCATCAGTAGCGCTTCCCGCGCAGGTGCGTGCCGGTCTCCGACTTCGCGTTCGGTGGACGGTCGGGATCATGTCGTTGCTCCGGATCGGACGAACGGGTCGATGATCTCGACCAACTCGTCGGGCCTGCGGATGATCTGCATCAGAGCCTCAGGAGGTCATGCCCTGGAGCCCGACCAGACCGCGGGCGAGTTCGATCTCACCCATGTGGCGGAGGCCGTGCTGGTACAGCCAGCACTCGAACCCGTCGAGCACCGTGATGCCTTCGGGACCGGCACACATCGCGCTGTATGTGCTCGCGACCTGCGGTGGGAACGGGCGCGTGATGAGGACTCGCGTGACGTCGTTCGGGTCCATCGTGGCGAGGTAGTCCTCGGTCCGTTGGAAGACGGTCCGCTGGTACTCCTTGAACGCCTCGTAATCGCCGATGCGCTGGTGGATCATCTCGTCCACGGTCTTGTGCTTGCCGTGGTCGTTGATCGTCATGCGGACCTTCGACTGCCAGTCCTCGTTCCAGATCGGCGCGATGCCGGTAATGAGCATGAAGGAGGCGTCCTGCATGTTCGTGTAGTGGAACAGCGAGAACGCGATGGGCAGTACACCCTCGCGCTCGAAGTGGTTCACGTGGTCGAGTTCCATGCTGCCCACGGCCAGGTAGTAGAGCGAGTGCATCGTGTGCATCCGCCGTTGCAGCGAATCCATGAGCACGTCACCGATCACGAGCGCCATTGGTCTGGCTCCTTGGTTGGAGGGCGTCGGGTTCGGTGTAGTTCTAACTTATGTCACCCAGACTGTCAATAGTCGGTGACTCAGGCCGGCCACTCATTTCCGAACCATCGCTGGATCCGGCTCCGCCCGAACTCGATCTTGTCGGCGACGAGGCTGGGTGAGGGACCGTGCATGTCACCGCGCGGCGCCTCACCGGGGACGAACGTGACGTCGACGATCGCAATCTGCTCGTGCCCGAACTCGAGATAACACATGCCATGGCCGTCGTATTCGTGCGACGCGCCGTCACCCCGGACCATGGCGATGATCCGGCCGGCCACCACCGCGGCCTGGCCCTCGGCGAAGACCCCTGCCTTCGGTGTCCCCACGCTGGCGACGTCGCCGATCGCGAAGACGCCGGGGACCGGAGTCTCGAGGGTGAGCGGATTCACGGGGACCCAGCCGTCGACGGTGATACCAGATTCCGCGACCACCGTCGGGGGGAGGTGGACGGGGATACCCAGGAACAGGTCGTACGGCATCTCGGTGTCGTCGCTCAGGACCGCGGTCCGGCGCCCCGGATTCAGGGCCTTCACGAGCCGTTGCGGGTGCCACGCGATGTCGCGCTCCGCGAACGCGGTGATGAGCGCGGCCGACGCGGCGGGTGAGGGTGGGATCGGAACGGGGAGCGGCATCACGAGTGCGATCTCCGAGCGGTCGCGCAAGCCGCGCTCCACGAGGAAGTCGTGCATCAACAACGCGGTCTCGCTCGGCGCGGGTGGGCATTTGAACGGGGTCGAGGTGACCCCGACGATGACGCGTCCCCCCTCGAACTGCTCCAGGACTTCGCGGAGGCCGAACGCGCCGGCGACGGTATAGAACTCGTGGCCGGCTTCGAGGAGGCCGGGTGTGGCATCCGGATGCAGATCCGCGCCGAGTGCGATGACGAGGACGTCGCCGTCGAAGGTCCCCGCGTCGGTCTCGACGCGCTTGGCCGCCGGATCGATCGCCCGGATCGTCGTCTGTACGAACGTCACTCCCGGCTTCACGACGTCTCGATAGAGGTGGCGAACCGCATCGCTCGTGGTGCGACCGAACATCACGTCGAGCTTCGAGAACCCGAAGACGAAGCCGTCGCTCTGATCGATGAGCACGACGTCGGCCGCCTCGCCGAACTCCTCCGAGAGGCGGGTCGTGAGTTCGAGTCCGCCGAAACCTGCACCCAGCACGAGGATCTTCATCGCCGGGAAAGTACTGGAGTCTCCGCTAGGCGCGCGCGTCCACCTGGTGCAGGACGACGACGGATACCTCACTCGGCCCGGGCAGCGGGAGGTCGACGGCCATCCCGCCGGACGAGTCCTGCCAGGGGAGCGCCGATCCACCGACGGTCGTGACCCGCGTGGTGCGTGTCGAGAGCACGTCCGCCAGGGTGACCCGGCCGGATCCGCGGACGAACGCGAACACGGCGTCATCCTGCGCCGTGTAGCGCACGGGGTGACCCTCCACCGTTGTCGTCCCGGGCGTGACCCACGGCTGGGTCGCCATGACGGCCTCGGAATGTTGTCGGAGCCAGTCCTCGAGCCAGCCGAGTCTGGTCGTCTGTGCTTCGGGGATCTGTGCGTCGATCCCCCGCGGACCCACGTTGATCAACAGGTTCCCACCCTTGGCGGCGATGTCGATCAGCGTCCACACGAGGTCGGCCTGCGCGATGAAGTGCTCGGGTCGGGAGTTGCGGTTGAAGCCGAAGCTGCGATCCATCCCGCGCACCGTCTCCCACGGATCCCGCTGGATGTCGGCGAAGGTCAGGTACTCAGGCGTCCGGACGTCGAAGTGTGGGGGCTTGGGCGGGAGGAGCCCGCCGTCGCGGCGCGCCTGGCGTCGCGATCCGGCATCGATCGCGCGGCGCCCGACTTCGGTGCGCGCAAGCGAGAGCGCCGGGCTCCAGGGCATCCAGCGGTCGTTGATGACGCCGTCGGGCACCTGTTCGTAGTAGTGCTCGAGCAGTGGCCAGAGCCGGCCGCCGGTTGCGGGCCAGGCGACGTCGTTCCACAGCACGCTCGGTCGGTACCGTTCGATGAGTTCCCGGACCTGCGCCTCGGCGTACTCGGGGTAGTCGCCGCGAGGGATCGCCGCGATGGTGCTGCCCATTGATCCCATCGGTCGCGGTTCGAAGCTCCAGTCGAGTCCGCCGCAGTAGTAGAGGCCGAAGCGCATCCCGGCGCGCCGGACCGCGTCGGCCATCTCGCCGACGACATCGCGGGTCGAATGCCAGCCCGTGCGGTGAGGGTGCGTCACGGTCGTCGGCCAGAGGCTGTAGCCGTCCGCGTGCTTGGCGACGAGCACGAGATATCGCGCGCCGGTGCGGGCGAACTTCTCGGCCCAGGCGTCCGGGTCCCACGGCTCGAGCCCCGCTTCCCAATCACGCGCGAACTCCGGGTACGGGCGATCGCCATAGACGGCTCGGTGGTGTCGTGCGACCGCGCTCGTCGGGAAGCGCAACGAGTTCTCGTACCACTCCGAATACGGCGACGCGGCGAGTGCGTCGGGCGCGTCGGACTGGAGGAGGTCGCCGATCTCCGCGTCGACGGGTGCGAATCCGGGCACCGATGCCGGGGTCCAGTGCACGAAGATCCCGAGCTTGGCGTCCCGCCACCAGGTGGGCACGCGATGACGTCGGAGGTGTCGGAGTTGCTGGTTGCGTGCCGCCATCGCCGGCACTGTAGGAGCGCCGAACGCGGCCCGGATGGAGCGGGGCGCGGTCGCCCTCCCACGGTCGGTGGCGGTCACGGATCCGGCGCGTGAACAGTCCGGATCAGAGTTGACGTCGCTTCGCCTCGGGTGCTGAGGTGGCCCCTTCCTCGCTGGGAATGGACCTGATGCACCGGACCGTCTCATCCACTCGTTTCGTCGTGATCCTCGCCGCGCTCGTGGTGTTCGCCGCCGCTGGGTGCAGGTACCGGGTGGCATCGACCGCTGGGATCTCCACGAGCGCCGGGTTCGGACAGCGGACGGCCGGGGATCAAGAACTCGAACTCGGTCGGCTCGCGCAGACGGGCGCGCACTGGGTGCGACTCGATCTCGATTGGGACGGCGTGCAGAGCGGAGGTCCCGATTCGTGGAACTGGGCGAACTTCGACGCGCAGGCCCGGATCGCCGAGGGCCAGGGACTCGAGGTGCTCGCGGTGGTCAGCTTTTCGCCGGGGTGGGCGAACGGCGGTCGGGGACCGACAACACCGCCCACCGACCCGGCGATGTACGGACGGTTCATGGCTGCCGCGGTGGCTCGCTATCACGTCGGTGGTGCCGCCGGCACGCACGTGCGCGCGTGGGAGATCTGGAACGAGCCCAATCACCCGCCGTTCTGGGCTGGCGCGCCCGATGCCGGTGCGTACGTCGCGCTGTTGCGTCACGCGTACTTCGGGGTGAAGTCCGTCGACGGCGACGCCATCGTGGTGAGCGGGGGCATGGCACCGTACGGCGATCTGAGTGCTGCCGGGAACTTCGAACACCCGGTGAACTTCCTGAAGGCGATGTACTTCGCGGGCGCGGCCGGGCTGTTCGACGCGCTCGGCGATCATCCCTACGCGCCGGTCCCGTACTCGCCGCTCACCGACTCGCCGGGCGCGTTGAACTGGAACTCGTTCCTCTACACGCAGACCCTGCACGAGGTCATGGCGGCGCACGGCGACGGGGCGAAGCAGATCTGGGGCACCGAGACCGGTCCGGCAACCGGTTCGTGCGGCAACTGCGTGTCCGAAACGACGCAACGGGACTGGCTCGCGCAGGAATATCTGAAGTGGCGGTCGTGGACGTTCGCCGGCCCGCTGTTCTGGCACGCGGGCCGCGACGAGGCCACCGGGTCCGCAGCTGCGGACGACAACTTCGGCCTACTGCATTCCGACTTCTCGCCCAAGCCCGCCTTCCAGGTGGCGGCCGGCCTCTGGTAGCTGGTCAGGCCGTCTCGGCGCGACCGTGTTTCCAGTACCCGCGGATGGTGGCGTGGGCGCGGGGAAACTCCCGCACGGTGAAGAGGTGACGCCGGATCCGCTGGACTGCGGCGGCCTCTCCTGCCACCCACACCTGGGTGTCGGGCACGACGGTCGCCGCGATCACTGCGTCGGCGAGTGCGGTCCCCGGCGGGTTGCCGGCGGTTGCGTCGAGCCACGTCACGCTCGTCATCGAGCCGCGAGGAAGTTCGCCACGCGCCTCGTCGTCGGCCACCTCCACGAAGACCCGCGTCGGCATGCCGTCCGGGAGAAACCCGAGGAGCTGGCGGATCGCGGGCAGCGCGGTCTCGTCGCCACCGATCAGGTACGCGGAAGCAGTTGGATCGACGGTGTACCCGCGACCCGGACCCGACACCGCGGCCTCGTCGCCGACCTGCACGCGCTCGACCCACTCGGACGCGACCCCGCGCCCGTGCCGCACCACGTCGAGGTGGAGACTGGTCGACCCGGGCTGCATCAGTGACGGGGTGAACGTGCGGATGGCCGGCTTCGCGTCGTCGGGGAGCAGGAACTCGTTTCCGCGCCAGGTGGGGATCACCAGCTCGGCCGCGCCCCGGGGTGGGAGCAGCAACCGGATGCTCGCACCGGGTTCGGTGACCACGAGCCCGGCGAGGTCCGGACCGGTGAGCATCACTCGACTCAGGCGAGACGTGACGGGCTCGACCACAGTGACGGTGGCGCGGCGGAACGGCGGCGGACTGCGCCGGACCCGTTGGGCGATGGAGGTGTCGGCGTCGGGGTCGATCCCGACAGCATGACCGATGTGGGGACTGATGCCC
>JBBQXR010000033.1:0-15691 GCA_038209455.1 Acidimicrobiia bacterium | reverse complement strand
AGCGCGACGGCGGTCAACAGGTCCTGGTTCCGCCGGCTGGTCCGGGCCAGGAACTCCTTGCTGGTGATCCGGTGCGCCGCGAGCGCGGCGGAGAGTTCCGTCATCCGCGTCTCGGACGCGCGCAGCTCGCGCAGCTCTTGCCGGAGAGGCAGCGGCCCGCCGTAGGCCACGATCCTCGCCACCTGATCGCGATCGAGCTGAGCCAACTCCGGACCGGCCACCACCCGCAAATGCGCTTGATCGCGACGGGGGCCCGCGGCGAGGTCAGGCGGGTAAAGACCGCCACCGACACCCCGCACGCGGGCCGGGAACCCGCGTTTGTCCAGCCCGAGCAGCACGCCCTGGAGATACCACTCGCTGCCGGCGGTCTCGGAGCGGAGGACGATCTCACCACCGTGGCGATCGAGCTTGGGCGCGAGCCGGTCGAGTACCGCCGCCGTCGTCGACGAGTTCCAATCCGCGAGCGGCGCAGTCGTCACCTGGTCGATCTCCACGGCGGCGAGCACCGTCAGCCCGAGCAGGATCACCGGCACCACCACGAGATCCGTCCGTGCGAAACGATCGGCGACGAGATCCCAGAGCACCCACACGATCACCGCGCCGGCGAGACCGCCGACGATCCACGTGAACAGCATCCGGTACTCGTACATGATCCCGATCGTCCGGGCGACGGCGACGATCCCGAGCACCACGCTCGCGGTCACGACGGCACTCAACGCAACGATGGTCGAGGAGCGGCGGCGCACCGCGACGATCACCGCAGCGGCGAACGGCAACAGCAGGACCGGCCAGAGCAGGGGCGTGCCGAGCGTGGTCTCGCCGTTGAACGGCGAGACCCGCCGAGTGCCCGTCACCCAATCGGGAATGATCGCGAACTGCCCGAGGACCACGCGCACCCCCTCGCCCAGGCTGTGCACACCTTCCTGGGCGTCCTTGAACCATCGTGCCGCGCGCACGGCGTTGCCCGTCCCCGAGACCTGGTCCCAGACCGGGAGGGCCCACAACACCACGAGGATCCCGCCCGTCCATGCCCCAGCTCGCAGCATCGCCGACCGTCGCGCGCCGCCGGCCCGCCACGAGACGACCGCGAGCCCGATGGCTCCGAGGCCGAGGAGTGGAAGGGTGACCGGCACGTAGCCCACATGGGTCTGGACCAGCCACGTCGCCAACGCCGCGCCCGCGGGCAGCGCCCACGCACGCCCGAGGAAGAGCGCCCACACCACCAGACAGAACAATGCGAACGGGAGCACCGTGATGAACAGGACCCACGGATTCGCGACCACGAGCGCGCCGAGGGCGCGCACGAGCACGCTCACCAACAGGAGGATCACCAACGCAATCCTGCGCCCCGCGATCCGGCGCGCAACCGCGACCATGCCCGCGACCGAGAGTGCGTTGACGATCAACGCGCCGACCACCATCCCCGAGGTGGAACTGCCGAAGATCCGGTACGGGAGGACGAGCGTGTAGAAGACGAGCGGACCGAGATGGCTCCAGCCGTCGCGGGAGTAGAGGCCCAGGTTCACCGCGTGGATGCCGATGTCGCGTACCCGCATCTCCATGAGCGCCTGATCGCGGATCGGCGTGGGCGCGGTCCCGGTGAGGGTCACGATGCCGGAGACGAGCAACGGGACCAACACGAGGGCCAGGCCGAGCGGGACGGCGACCCGGGCCCACGTACCGAAGCGGTCGGTGGCGTCGGTCGGAGGTTGAGTGGGCGCGCGCGTCATGAAGATGTTTCTGCTGGTGGCCGAGACCGGAACGGTATCGGGCACCGCGGACGAGTGCGGGACAGCGTCCCGTCGATTGCCTCGACGACGCCGAGGCGAGTACCACTTACCTGTGCCCGACCTGCTGTCACCTGCATTCGACCCGTCGTTCCGACTGGGCGACCTCGACCGGGAGCAGCTTGCGGTCCTCCTGCGCGAGTGGCTGCTCCACGGTCACCTCCAGGACCGGGTCGGCATCCCGCTGCTGTACCAGTACGGCGTCGACCGGGAAGGAGCCGAGCAGATCGCGATCGACGAGTGGGCCGGGGCGAGCCCGTTGTATTCGGTCCGGATGCAGGACGCCCTCGGCTTCCGCGGTCAGACCGTCGACGTGATCCTGAAGAACCTGCAACTCGACATCGGCTCACCGCCCCAATACATGGACTTCCGCCTGAAGTACATCGACGACGACCACGCCGAGTTCTGGCTCGCGCACTGCGGCGCACTCATGGACGTGGAGCCCATGGGCGAAGAGTGGGTCCAGGGGATGTGCCACACCATCGAGGATCCGACCTTCGACGCCACCGCCGCGGCCACGAGTCCGTTCGCGGTGATGCGTCCGATCCACCGGCCCCCGAGGACTCCGGCCGACCGCATGCCGCACTGCGCGTGGCGCATCGACATCGATCCCACCACCACGCCTGCGCAGGCCCACCCGAATCTGGCCGTCGTCGCCGACTCACTCGCCGGTCGGCACCCGATCGCGGTGATCGTGTCCGAGCCGACCCCCGACGGTCGAGTGGGGTACGCCGACACCTTCGACCCGGACCTGCGCTTCGAGCAGTTCTCCCACGCGACCTTGGTGGCGATCCTCAGCGAGGTCGCGCTGCAGTCGTCGCTCCTCATCCGCTCGTACCTCCTCAGCGTCACCGAGCGGGTCAGCCCCGAGGTGGCGGCGGAGGTCGGCCCGCGGATCCTCACCGGCGTGGCCCCGATCACGGCACAGCGATTGGCACGTGCGTTCGGCATCACGGGCACCGACGCGACCGCGATCGCACAGGTCCTCCAGATCCACCCGTCGTTCCAACCGCCGGGGTACGTCACGCCGCGGATCACGATGCCGGACGCGACCACCGTCCGGTTCGCCCTCGCCGCGTCACCGATCTTCGACGAGGCCGACGACCGCACCTGGCTCGCGGGCCTGACCGACACCACCGACCGCTCGATCGGTGCGCTCGTGCGCGGGATCAACCCGAAGGCTCGGGCCGCACTCGTCGCGCCCGCCGCCGACGAGCACGTTGCCTACGAGATCACGGTCGACGACGGCGCGGCTGAGATACGCGAGGAACCCGAGACCGCCCTCGCCCGCTTCAGCGGTGCCGCCACCTTCGAGTTCCACTGACAACTTGCGTCAGTTCTCCACCGTGGGGGTGGAGAATCGACGCAAGTTAGGAGAAGCCGGGGAGGTAGTCGGCTTCGGCGTCGAAGAGTTCGACGACCATCGCCCGGACCTCGGCGGGACTGCACGTGGCCGCGGTGAGCGGATCCAGAGTGACGGCCAGGATCGCGGCTTCCTTCGACCGTTCGATCGCGGCCTGCGCGCCGAGGTCGTAGGTGGCCATGTTCGACGCGCAGATCGCGGCCATCTGGGTGGGGAGGCGTCCGAAGTTGGTGGGCCGGACACCGGTGCGGTCCACGAGCGTCGCCACCTCGACGATGCCGTCGCGGGGCAGGTTCGCGATGAGTCCGCCGCGGTTCGGCACGTTCCCGTTGATCGTGTACGGCACGTTCTTCTCGCGCGCCTCGATGATCCAACTCGCGTACTCCCACGACCGCTTCGCCGGCACCGCCTCGTCGCCCGCCAACATGCGGTCGCGTTGCGCGTCGGCGTTGACGCGCCACTGGGGCCAGTTCGTCGCGTAGAACGCCGACTCGCCGTCGTACTCCGGGCCGCAGTAGCGCTCCATCACCTCGGGCCGCGTCCGGTAGTAGGGCAGATACTCGGAGAGGTGTCCACTGCTCTCGGTGATGAAGGCGCCGAAGTGCAGCATCATGTCCTTGCGCACCAGGTCGCCGGTGTCCCACTCGTAGACCGGGTCGCCGTCGAGGTCACGCCGGGCGTGGTCCATCAGTTGCGGATAGAGATCCACTCCCCGATGTTCGAGGCGCGTGAACCACGCGAGGTGGTTGATGCCGGCGCATTCCCACGTGAGGTCGCGCCACGGGATCTCGGCGCGGGCGGCCAGGATGCGGCTCGTCGCCTGCACCGAATGGCACAACCCGACGACCTGCACACGTGACGTGCGGGCCGCGGCGAGGCACATCATGCTCATGGGGTTCGTGTAGTTGAGGACCAGCGCCCGGGGACAGAGGCGCTCGACGTCGGCCAGCACCTCCAACCACACCGGGATCGTGCGCAGCCCCTTGAACACGCCGCCCGGGCCGACGGTGTCGCCAATGCACTGGTCGACGCCGTATTTCGCCGGGATGTCCGAATCGAACCCCACGCAGTCGACGCCGGACACCTCGATGCAGTTGACGAGGTAGTCGGTCCCCGGCAGGACGGCCTCCCGGTCGGGGCTCGCCACCACCCGCCACCGGTCGGCGACTCCGAGTTCGTCGGCGATCCGCTCCACCAACTTCGCCATCGTGGCGAGCCGCCGCTCGTCGATGTCGACGAGTGCGATCGTCCCGCCCACCTGGTCCGGGATCAGGAACAGGTCCTTGGCGAGTTCGGGCGTGAACATCGACCCGGCACCGAGCATCGTGACGTGCACCGGGCGCGGCATCGGTCCCGCCAGGCCGCGCCGCTCCGCCGTCTGGATGTGTGCTTGATGGCCCATCTGTCTGGCCCTCCGCTCGACCTCCTGATCGTCATGCGCTCCGTGGGGCTCGCTCCGTGCCTGCTCGCCTCCGCTCGTCCCTCGCTCCGGCTCTGGTGTGGGTGAAGGTGTACTGGAGGCTCTGGGCATGGCACGAAGATGGCACAGAATCTTTTGACAGTCAGAGTGTCAATACCTACGATGCCCCGCACATCGCGGTCGAGGGGGACTCATGAAGGAATACGAACGGTTCGAAGGCACGATCGGCAAGACCCTGGCCGAGTCGGAGCCGTGGTGGCCCGAGGCGCCACACCCCGGCGAGGCGGCGCCGAACGTGGTGGTCGTGCTCCTCGACGACCTCGGGTTCTCCCACTTCGGGTGTTACGGCTCGAGCATCGAGACGCCCAACATCGACCGACTCGCCGCGCAGGGCCTCCAGTACACGAACTTCCACGTGACGCCGTTGTGCTCCCCCACTCGCGCGTCGCTCCTCACCGGCCGCAACCACCACGAGGTGGGCATGCGGTCGATCTCCAACTTCAACACCGGCTTCCCGAACATGCAGGGCCACATCAGCAACCACGCCACCACCGCCGCCGAGGTCCTGCGCGACGAGGGCTACACCACCTTCGCGGTCGGCAAGTGGCACCTCAGCCAGATGGAGAATGCGTCGGCTGCCGGGCCGTACGACCAGTGGCCGTGCCAGCGCGGCTTCGACCGCTTCTACGGCTTCCTCGACGGCGAGACCGACCAGTTCCACCCCGAACTCGTCTACGACAACCATCACGTGAACCCGGCCAAGTCGGTCGCCGACGGCTACCACCTCAGCGAGGACTTGGTCGACCACGCCATCGAGTTCATGCACGACACGAAGTCGATCCGACCCGATCGACCCTTCTTCCTGTACCTCGCGTTCGGCGCCACCCACGCACCGCACCAGGCCCCGGACGAGTACCTCCAGAAGTACCGCGGGAAGTTCGATGCCGGTTGGGACGTCGCCCGCGAGCAATGGCACGCGAACCAGATCGAACGGGGTCTCCTTCCCGCCGACACCCAGCTCGCGCCGCGCAACCCCGGCGTCGACGCGTGGGACGAGATGCCGGAGAACCACCAGAAGCTCGCGGCACGGCTCCAGGAGGCGTTCGCCGGCTTCCTCGACCACACCGACGCACAGTTCGGACGGCTCGTCGAGGCGCTGACCAACCTCGGTGAACTCGACAACACCATGATCGTGTTGCTCTCCGACAACGGCGCCTCGCAGGAGGGCGGCCCCTTCGGCGTGCTGCACGAGTGGAAGTTCTTCAACTTCATCCTCGAGACGCCCGACGAGGCCATCGGTCGCATCGACGACATCGGGGGTCCGAACAGCCACACCAACTATCCGTGGGGTTGGTCGCAAGCCGGCAACACGCCGTTCAAGTGGTACAAGCAGAACACCCATGAGGGTGGCGTCCACGTGCCGCTCATCATGCACTGGCCCGCACGCATCACGAGCGGTACGTCGAGTGGGAGCAACCTGCGAGACCAGTTCCACCACGTGAACGACATTGTCCCGACGATCTACGAGGCGCTCGGCATCGAAGCGCCCACCACCTACCGCGGCTACGAGCAGATGCCGATCACCGGCACCTCGATGCTCTCCACCTTCGACGCGCCCGACGCGCCCACCGCCAAGGGCGTGCAGTACTACGAGATGATGGGCCACCGCGCGATCCACGTCGACGGGTGGAAGGCCGTCACCCGCCACCAGGCCGGTACCCCGTTCGACGACGACCAGTGGGAGCTGTACCACTACGAGCAGGACCGGTCGGAGTGCAACGACCTCGCGGCCGAGATGCCCGACAAGCTCGCCGAGATGGTCGCGATGTGGTGGGACGAGGCGGAGGAACATGGCGTGCTCCCGGTCGACGACCGCACCATCGAGTTGTTCGGTGCGCGCTTCCGCGACCGCGGTCCGCACCGTGAGGACCGGCACTACACCTACCGTCCACCGATGGCCCCCATGCCCGCTCAGGTGGGCGCGTCGATCGGTGGCCGCAGCTGGGACCTCGACGCGACGATCGACCGGCCGGCGGGCGCGGGCGGTGTGCTGTACGCGACCGGCACCGGGAACTCGGGCCTCAGCGTGTTCGTCCAGGACGACCACCTGCTCTTCGACTACAACTGCTTCGGCGACCACTTCCTCGCCGAATCCGACCGCACCGTGCCCACGGGCGCGTCCGTCGTCGGGGTTCGGTTTCGGCGCACGGGCAAGGGCGGCAACGCCACCCTCGTCATCGACGGCGAGGAGTGCGGCCAGGTGGAGTTCCCGTTCGCGATGCGCATCATCTCGAGCCTCGGACCGAGCGTCGGGTACGACCACGGCTCCCCGGTGAGCGACCGTTACTCGGACGAGTTCGCGTTCGCAGGTCGCCTCGAGCGGGTCGACATCCAGCTCGTCTCGGAACGGCCGGCCGATGCCGTCGCCAACGCCGCGGCCGCCGAACGCGCCACCATGAGCCAGCAGTAGGAGTTTCGTGGCCACCGTTCGTCGCCAGATCATCATCGACCGTCCCGCCGACGACGTCTACGCGGTCTTCGCCGATCCGTTGACCATCGTCGACTGGTTCCCCGGCGTCGCCGGCGCCACTCTCGACGGCACGCTGCGCACCATCACGACCGAGTCGGGGCTGCCGATGGCCGAGGAGATCGTCACCAACGATTCGATCCAACGTCGTTTCCAATACCGCCTCGCGCCGGGGTTCATCGAGGACCACCTCGGCACGATCGACGTGTTCGATCTCGGCGACGGTCGCAGCCTCGTGAGCTACGCGACCGACTGCGAACCCGCGGCACTCGCCTTGATGATCGGTGGCGCCACCGGCAACGCTTTGAAGGAAGTCCGTCGACAAATCGAGCAAGAGCCTCGCCGCTGAACCTGTCAGCACTCGAAGCCACGCGGCGAGGCGTGGCCCGAGCGGCCCGGCGCCGCAGGCGCCAAGAGCGGAGATGACGTGCGGAAGATCTTGTTCGTGACCACCGACCAGCAGCGGTACGACACGCTCGGGTGCAACGGCGGCACGCTGGCCCGTACCCCGGTCGTCGACGCGCTCGCCGCGCAGGGCATCCGGTACGAGCGCGCGATCCCGCAGTCGGTCGTGTGCATGCCGTCGCGGTCCACGATGCTCACCGGCCAGTACCCCGCCACCCACGGCGTGTGGATGAACGGTGTACCGCTCCCGGTGAACGCGCCGTCGGTGGCGGAAGACCTCCACCGCGGCGGCTACCGCACCGCACTCATCGGGAAGGCGCACTTCGAGCCGTTCATGGACGCGTTCGGTCGCTTCACCGAGAACACGCTCGCGCGCTCCGGTGAGCCCACCGCGATACGCCCGTGGGCCGACGGCACGATGGGGCCGCACCGCGGGTTCGATCATCTCGAGTTCGCCACCCACGGCGCCGCGGGCTCGCTGCATTACGCGCAGTGGCTCGGCGCCAACCACCCCGAAGCGGTGTCGATGTTCTACGCCGCGATCGATGGTTCGTGGAACGTGAGTGCACTCGGCGGCGGGGACACCGATGCCCCCCAGGTGAAGGCCAACCCGATCCCGCGCGGGTGGTACCACACGGATTGGGTGGCCGATCGCACGATCTCGTGGCTCGACGGACTCGACGCGGCGGACGACTGGTTCTGTTGGATGAGCTTCCCCGACCCGCACCACCCGTGGGACCCGCCGGAGTCGGAAATGGGTCGGATCGACTGGCACGACGTCCCCCTCCCCGACGGCTACCCGACCACCGCCGCCGCGCGCGAACGCATCCTCGACGACAAGCCGGTGCACTGGCGCAAGTGGTACGACGGCGAACTCGTGTCCAACTACGAGGCACCCAGGGAATGGGTGCCGGCCACCATGACCGAGGACCAGGTGCGTGAGGTCAACGCGCGCAACGCCGTCGAATGCGAGCTGATCGACGAGGCCCTCGGACGCGTCCTGCAAACGATCGATGCGCGCGGCTGGACCGACGATGTCGACATCATCTTCACCACCGACCACGGTGAGTTGCAGGGCGACTTCGGACTGCTGTTCAAGGGCCCGTATCACGTCGACGGGCTCATGCGGCTCCCGCTCGTATGGCGGCCCGCACCCTCCGCCGGAATCGAGCCGGCGGTGGTGACCACACCGGTCGGCCTGATCGAACTCGCGCCGACGTTCTGCGCGATCGCGGGCCTGGACGCGCCCGACTACCTGCAAGCCACGCCACTCCCCGTCGACGACACCGACGCCACCGCGCGGTACAAGGACCACGTGCTCACGGAATGGGACAGCGAACTGTGGGGCGTCGCCGTCCACCTGCGCACCATCACCGCCAATGGATGGGTGTGCACTGCGTACCGACCGGGCTACGTGCACGACGGCACCGAGGGCGAGCTGTACCACCTCGCCGACGACCCGCTCCAGCAGCACAACCGCTGGAACGACCCGGCCGTCGCCGCGCTCCAGTCCGATCTCGTCGCCTCGCTCTGGGACCACCAACCCGCGCCCCACACTCCCCGACTCGACGTCGAGGCACCGGTATAGCGAGGCTCAGCGGCACGGCTGGCCGAGAGTTGTAGCGGCTGCTACATTACGTAGCGTCCGCTACACCCACTCGACAGGAGTCCCACCATGTCCGAAACCCTCCGACCGCCCATCGAAGTCGTCCATGCGCTCCTGGACGCGATGACCACGCTGGACTACGAGACCGCGCTCACCTTCATCGCCGAGAACTGCGAGTACGTCAACGTCCCGCTCCCAGGGAGCACGGTCCACGGCCCCGACGCGATCCGCGGCATCTTGGAACCCTTCTTCGCGCCCACGCTCGAGAACGAGTTCCTGATCCGACGCGAGTCGGCAACCGGTCCGCTCGTGTTCGTCGAACGGCTCGATCGACACCACATCACCGGCGGTTGGGTGGAGCTTCCCGTCACCGGCGTCTTCGAAGTGCACGACGGCCGCATCACCCTGTGGCGCGACTATTTCGACTTCGCGACCATCGAACCCATGTTCACCGCGGCCTGAGTCGCACGTCCCGCCCGGTCGCGGGGGCGGGAGATGGTTCGCCACGGCTCACTCATCGCAGGCGACCGGTGTAGAACCTTCGGCGTGCCCGATCCAACCGCTGCCGACATTCCCGGGCGCATCCGGCCGGCGCGCACGATCACGGGGATGTCGGCGGTGCTGGTTCCGTACAACGGTGACGGCGCGATCGACTGGCGCAGCGTCGAGGCGCACATCGGCCGGACTCACGCCGCCGGCCTCGCCCCCGCCGTGAACATGGACACCGGCTACGTACAGCTTCTCGGCGCTACCGACCGGGAGCGGGTTCTCGACCTCGCGGCCGCAGTGACCGGCGGGGCGTTCGTCGCCGGGGCGTACGTACCCGATGCCGCCGGCGCGCCGTTCGATCGCGACGCGTACCTCCGCGCCGCAGACGCGATCGCGACCCGCGGCGGGACACCGGTGATCTTTCCGTCGCACGGACTCAACGAACTCGACGACGCCGGGTGGGTCGGCGCGCTCGCCGGACTCGGCGACCACCTCGACCGGTTCATCGGGTTCGAACTCGGATCGATGTTCGTCCCCTACGGCCGGATCGTCTCGCTCGACGCGTACCGGGAACTCGTGCAGATCCCACACTGCATCGGAGCGAAGCACTCGTCGTTGAGTCGACAACTCGAGTGGGACCGGCTCGCCGTTCGTGACGAACTCCGACCCGACTTCGCGGTCTTCACCGGCAACGACCTCGCCATCGACATGGTGATGTACGGCTCCGACTACCTGCTCGGCCTGTCCACGTTCGCGCCCGACGAGTTCGCGGCGCGCGACCGGATGTGGGCGGATCAGGACCCTCGGTTCTACGAGCTGAACGACGCACTCCAGCACCTCGGGGCCTTCACATTCCGCGAACCGGTCCCCGGATATCGCCATGACGCCGCGATGTGGTTCGAGCTCCGGGGCTGGAGCACCAGCGACGTGACCCCTGCGGGCGCGCCCCGCCGACCGGACGCCGATCGCGCGGTGCTCGCCACCATCCTCGACCGCATCCGCGCGCTCACGTGAGGTACACACAGGTCAAGCGGCTCGACTCGATCGACCGATTCCGCGCCCACGTGGAGGGCCTCGGCATCGAGGTGCCGATCGACGACCGCGTCGAACCCCACGGTCCGCTCGCCACGTCGGTCGTGATCCGAGACACGGCGCGCACGCTGACCGCACCGAACCGGTTCGCGATCCTGCCCATGGAGGGCTGGGACGGCACCGCCGACGGCCGCCCCACCGACCTCGTGCGGCGGCGGTGGGAACGCATCGGCGAGAGCGGCGCCGGCTTGGCATGGTGCGAGGCCACCGCAGTACGGGCCGACGGCCGGGCGAACCCGCATCAGCTCCTCCTCGACACCTCGACCGTCGAGGCGTTCGGTTCCCTACGCGCCCTCCTCGCGCCCGGTCAGGTCGCCGGGCTCCAACTCACCCATTCGGGCCGCTGGTCGCGCCCCGGCGGCGAGCCGGTGCCGCTCATCGCGTACCGGCACCCGATGCTCGACGCGCGCGTCCATGCCGACGACACCGCCGTGTTCACCGACGCCGAACTCGACGCCCTCGCCGCCACCTACGTCGACGCAGCGGTCCTCGCCGCGGACGCGGGCTTCGACTTCGTCGACGTCAAGCACTGTCACGGCTACCAGCTGCACGAGCTGCACAGTGCCCACGACCGGCCCGGCCGGTTCGGGGGCACCCTCGAGCGGCGCACGCAGTTCCTGCACGACGTCGTGAGCGGGGTTCGCGAACGGGCGCCGGGCCTGGCGATCGCGGTCCGCCTCTCGGCGTTCGACCTGATGCCGTTCGTCGCCGGCCCCGACGGGGCGGGGACACCCGAGCACTCGGCTGGTTCCTACCCGCACGCGTTCGGCGGGGACGGGACCGGCCTGGGCGTCGACCTCACCGAGACGCACGCCTTCCTCGACATCGTCACCGAACTCGGCATCGGGCTCGTGAGCATCACCGCCGGGAGTCCGTACTACAACCCCCATGTCCAACGCCCGGCGTACTTCCCACCGTCCGACGGCTACCAACCGCCCGAGGACCCGCTCGTCGGCGTCGCGCGGCAGCTCGCCGCCACCGCCGAGATCACCCTCCGGCATCCGGACCTCACGATCGTCGGGTCCGGGTACTCGTACCTCCAGGACTGGCTCCCCAACGTGGGACAGGCAGTCGTCGCGAGCGGCGGCGCGTCGATGATCGGGCTCGGCCGGATGGTGCTCTCGTATCCCGACCTCCCCGCCGACGTCCTCGCAGGACGACCGGTCCGACGCGAGCAGATATGCCGCACGTTCTCCGACTGCACCACGGCGCCGCGTCACGGACTCGTCTCCGGCTGTTTCCCGCTCGACCCGATGTACAAGGACCACCCCGATCGGGTGGAGCTGACGCGCGTGAAACAGACCGCGCGCCGTACGCGACGCGGCTGACGACGACCGGCAGCGACGTGCCCGCACGACGTCCACGTGGTACGTAATGCCCGTGGAAAACGGGAACCGACCCGCCTCGATCGTCGAGACCGAAGCCGATCCGACGCCGATCGTGCTGATCGTGGCCGCCACCCTGCGTCGAGCGGAACGGTCGCCGAAGCTCGCGGCGCTGCTGGAGAAGGCGTCGGGCAACGTCGCACTGCGTTCGACGGTGGACCCCCAGGCCGCGACGATCCGCTTCCAACGCGGTCGGGTCCGGGTGGAACGGGGAGTTGCGCCCGACACCCACGTCACCATCGCCACCGATCTCAACCGGATGAACGACGAGGACCCACCCAAGCCGAAGGTCAGCGGCGCGGCGGCCCACCTGCGGCTCGCGCTTATCGCGGGCAAGGTCCTCGATCCGCCCACCGGCACCTGGCAGGAAGCGGCGACAGATTTCTGGGCCCACGTGTCGCGCCACCCCGCCTCACCCACGGGGCTGCGGATCGTGTGCCTCGACGACCGCTCCGAACTCACCCTCGGCGCGACACCCGCGTCCTACGAGATCCACGGAACGGCCCACCGCCTCACCGCCCTCTTCTCCGGCAACACGGTGTTCGGTGAGGAACTGCTCGCCGGGCATCTCTACGGCGTGGGATCGCTCCAACACACCGCGGAACTCACCGGCCGGTCGCTCGCCTACATGATGGGGCGTTGACGTGGACATCGCAGCCGTCCCGGCGTGGTTGAACGAGCACGGCATCCGGTGGGTCAAGACCGAAGGCGTATCGCCCGACGGCCTGGTCGTCGGCAAACACCTGTCACGCGCCAAGTTCGAACACGCGCTCCCGCTCGGCAACGCGATCACCGACCTCGCGCTGGGTTACGACGTCGGCGGGACCCCGTACCTCGCGTGGTGGGATGCCTGGCGAGCCGACGCGCTCGGCGACATCCACCAGCGGCCCGACCTGAACACGCTCGTCGTCGCGCCCGACCGGCCGGGAACGGCCAACGTCCTGTGCGACTTCGTCGACCGTGAGGGGGTACCGATCCCGAGTTGTCCACGCGGCGTTCTGACGCACGTGGTCGACCAACTCACCGCTCTCGGGTTCGCCGCGAAAGCTGCGTTCGAGATCGAGGCGATGATCTTCACCGACTCGCTCGGCCCGGCGCGGCGGCGTCACTTCCGGGGCCTGGACCCGATGTCGACGGGTGTCCCGATCGGCTACCTCCATCACAACTCCCGCCAGCAACTCGCGTTCGTCGACGAAGTGCTGATGCGGCTGGAAGGCATCGGTATCCCCGTCGAGGGTTGGCACGACGAAGCCGCGCCGGCGCAGTTCGAGATCAACCTCGACCCGGCCGATCCGCTCACCGCGTGCGACCACGTCGTACGCGCCAAACAGGTGATGCGGGAAGTCGCGATGGATCAGGGCCACGTCGTGACGTTCATGGCCAAGCCGTCGGAGGAATACGGCAACGGGCTCCACGTTCACCACTCACTCACGCGCGACGGCGAACCCGTCTTCTACGCGGCCGACGGCACGATGAGTGACACCACGCGTCACTGGCTCGGCGGCCTCATGCGGAGCGCGGGCGCGGCCACCTCGTTCTTCTGTCCCAACATCAACTCGTACCGGCGGATGGTCGGTTTCGCCGCCGCGCCGACGGTGGCTTCATGGGGCGAGGACAACAAGTCGGCCGCGCTGCGGGTCCTGTCCGAGTCGCCGAAGGCGGCGCGCATCGAATACCGCGTCGCCGGCGGCGACGCGAATCCATACCTGGTCTTGGCCGTCGCGCTTGCGAGCGGGATCGCGGGTCTCGGAGCCTTCGCCCAGTTGCCGGACCCGATCACGGTTTCGGGCTGGGGGCTTCCGCCGGAGGGCTATCCGCACCTCCCCAGTTCCATCACCAGGGCGGCCGACGCGCTCGAAGCCGATCGGGGTCTCGCCTCCGTCATGGGCGAGGACTTCGTGCGCTTCTGGATCAACACGCGCCGATGGGAGTGGCTCATGTTTCACACCAGCGGCGGCGACCCCACCGCGACCGCGGTGACCGATTGGGAACTCGATCGCTACTTCGAGTTGATCTGATGTGCGCACGGGGACGCCGGGTCGGCATCGTCGGGCACATCGGGGCGGTCACCGGCGAGGAAGGCGTGGCAGTCGATCACTTCATGGCCGCGACCGCGTACGTGAAGGCCGTGCAGCGCGCCGGTGGGATCCCCCTCGTCCTGCCCGTCGTCGACCCGGACGACGTCGACGACCTCCTCGACGCGGTCGATGCCGTCGTGATCACCGGCGGCAGCGACGTCGACCCCGCGTCCTACGCAGCCGCGCCGGTGGCCGAACTCGGACCGGTCGACGCGCGACGCGACGCCTCGGACCTCGCGATCGCGCGCGCGGTCGTCGAACGCAACGTGCCCACGCTCGCGATCTGCCGGGGCATCCAGATCGTCAACGTCGCGCTCGGCGGCACGCTCACCCAACACGTCGACGAGCACATGCGCCTCGACCAGTACAACCAGGACGCCCACCGCGTGACCATCACCCCCGGGTCGCGCCTGGCTGCCATCGTCGGCACCGAGGACCTCGGCGTGAACACACTCCACCATCAGGTGCTCGGCACCTTGGGCGCACGCGTGGTGGCGGTCGCCCACAACCAGCACGGGCACGTCGAAGGAATCGAGATCGACGCCGCCGACCAAATACTCGGGGTGCAGTGGCATCCGGAGTTCCTCCGCCACCGCGCCGAGCATCTCGCCCTCTTCACCCAACTCGTCAGCCCGTAGGATTTCGTCACGTGGACGACAACCAGCCTGCCGGACGGCCGACAAGGTTCCGAAGTGGGAAGTTCCCGCGACTCAATTTCTACGCGCGCGTCGGCGTCTCCGAAGTCATCCGGAACCGTGCCGCCTTCATCCGGCGCGGCAAGTTCGCCGGCCGCCGCTACCTCGACATCGGCCCGGGCCCGAACCTCCAGCCTGGGTTCGTGAACCTCGACTTCCAGTGGCGGCGCGGCATCGATCTCGTGTGGGACGTCGGCCAGGGCATCCCGCTCGAGGACGAATCGCTCAAGGGGATCTTCAGCGAGCACTGCATCGAACACATCGCACTCGATGCTGGCAACACGATGCTGTCCGAATGTTTTCGCGTCCTGGAACCGGGCGGAACGCTGCGCCTGATCACGCCCGACGGTGAGGAGTACCTCGCCGGCTATCACGAGATCAGAAACGGCGGTGAGCGCCAGCTCCCCCGTGCGCCACGCGACCGCTACCAGGACCTCTACACACCGATCATGACGGTGAACCGGGTGTTCAGCCGCTTCGGCCACCGCTTCATCTATGACCTCGAGACCATGCGCCAGCTCCTCGACCGTATCGGATTCGTCGACATCCGTCGCTCCGCGTTCGGCGAGGGTACCGATCCAGCGCTGGTGATCGACTCCGAATGGCGGCAACCGGGCTCGTTATACGTGGAGGCCACCAAGCCGGTCCCCGAGCATTCTTGACCTGGGTACCCGCTCAGTCCTCGGGAGGGCCTAGGGTGTCTGGCGCGAGTCGATCAAAATCCCTTGGTCGATCGCGAACAAAGAAACGAGAAATCTGTGCAGCAAGGCACCGTAAAGTTCTTCAACGCCGAAAAGGGTTTCGGCTTCATCTCGCGTGACTCGGGTGAAGACGTGTTCGTGCA
>JBBQXR010000032.1:0-16104 GCA_038209455.1 Acidimicrobiia bacterium | reverse complement strand
CTCCACGGTGGTGGACAGACCGCCTACATGTGGGAGTCACTCGGGCGTGCGTTCGCGGACACGCATCACGTCGTCGCACCCGACCTGCCGTGGCACGGTGACAGCGATCCGATCGTCGACATGTCCCGGCAGGCCCTGGCGGAGACCATCCCGCCGCTGATGGCGGAGTTCGGCCTCGATCAGGCCGTGTTCGTCGGCGCTTCCCTTGGTGGACTGGTGTCGATGACGGTCACCGCGGCGGAGCCGGCACTCGTGCGGGCCATCGTGCTCGTCGACATCGCGACCCGCCTCGAGGACAAGGGAGTGGAGCGGATCGTCGAGTTCATGCGGGCCCACGAGTCGTTCGCCGACCTCGACGAAGCCGCCACCGCCATCGGCGAGTACCTCCCGCAACGCCGCAAAGCCGAACCGGCCCGCCTCACCCGCAACCTGCGCCAGCGTCCCGACGGCAGGTGGGAGTGGAAGCACGGGTACACCCGGCGGCTCCGCGACGGTGTCGAGCTGACCGAAGGCGGGGGCTGGCGCGAACTCGTGGGTGGTCTCGCGGAGGACGTACAGAAGTTCACGTGCCCGGTCCTTGTCCTCCGCGGTGCGGCCTCCGACGTGCTCTCCGCCGAGGGCGCGGACGAGATCGTCTCGCTGATCCCGAATGCACGGCTGGCGACGATCGCCGCCGCCGGCCATCACGCTGCGGGTGACAACCCCGAGTCGACCGTCGGACTGGTGCGCACGTTCCTCGCCGAGATCGGCGCCTGAGGCGAAGCCGGTCGGTCAGTCCTTCGGCGGGCGGCAGTTGATGACGAGCGTGAACACGTTCTTCACGACGGGATCACCGGTGGCCTGATCGCGCCACGTGGTCTCCTGCACGTAGAACTCGAGCTTGCCGCCGTTCGACTTCTCCTTCTCGTACACGTCGGTGATCTCCGAGGTGCCTTCGAGCACGTCGCCGACCTTCGGCCACCGGAAGTACTCGAAGCCCTGCTCGCCGTGGAGGATGGCTCGGCCGGGACCGCGCAGCTTCTCGATGGGCAGACCTGCGGCGCCGCCGGTGCCGTCCGAACCCCAGAACGGCATCACGAACGGGAACGTGGGCGGGACGGGCGCGCCGTCACCGTCGTACACGTCGTCGCCGTCCATGAGCGCCTGCGCGAAGACCCGGACCGGGCCCCGTTCGATGCGCACCACCTGGGTGCCGCCCTTGGTGCCCTTGAGTTCGGTCAGTGCCACGATGTGCTCCCGATGACGTCGACGTCAGGTTCGGCCGGGGAACCTATCGCAGCCCGCAGCGGAGGTACTGCCCTGCTCACTCACCGCGGAGTTTGTGCTTCATCACCTTGCCGGTGGCGTTGCGGGGGAGTTCCTCGGTGAAGGTCAGCCGGCGAGGCCGCTTGTAGTCGGCGAGGCGCTCGGCGCAGAACGCGAGGAGGGACTCGGCGTCAAGGGCGGTCCCGTCACGGCGGACCACGTACGCAGCGATGTCCTCGCCCAGGACCTGGTGGGGGATCCCGATGACGGCCGCTTCTTGCACGTCCGGATGTTCGAGGAGCACGGCCTCGATGTCGGTCGGGTACACGTTGTGACCGCCGCGGATGATCATGTCCTTCTTACGGCCGGCGATGTAGAGGAAGCCGTCCTCGTCGAGATACGCGAGGTCACCGCTGCGGAGCCAACCGTCGGCCGTCCACGTGCTGTTGGTGGCGTCGGGGTCCTTGTAGTACTCACGCTGGGCGCCCTCCATCTTGGTGAGGAGTTCGCCAACTTCGCGCACGTCGCACTCGGTGTCGTCCTCGCGGAGGATCTTGAGCTGCATCGGTCCGACGGGCTTGCCGACCGAGCCGATGCGCTTCGTGACCTCGTCCTTCGGCATCACGATGTAGGCGGGTCCGGCCTCGGTCATGCCGTACGAGTTGGAGACGGTGGCGTCGGGCAGCCGTTCCTGCAACGTCAGCAGCGTCTGCGGCGCGAGGGGCGCGCTCCCGATCGAGACCGCGCGGAGGCTCGTGAGATCAGGGTCGGCGAATCGCGCGTGGGCGACGAGCAACTCGGCCATCGCGGGGACGAGGAACGCCATCGTCGGCTGTTCCGTGGCCACGAGGTCGAACCACCGGTCGGCGTCGAACTTCGGCAGGTACAGACCGACGAGCCCCATCTTCATCGGGTTGTAGATGAACGCGATCCCGGCGAACGTGAACATCGGCGCGCCGTGGATCCAGCCGCTCGCGGTCCACTTCGGTTCGTGGTTCGGGATCATCGCCACGTTGCGGTGCCGGACCGCCACGCCCTTGGGCAAACCGGTCGTGCCCGAGGTGTACATGATGTCGGCGAGATCGTCGAGCGTTCGGGGGACCTGGATCTCGGAGCCGTCGGCACTGAGGAACTCGTCGTACCGCCGCACGTCAGGCCCGTCACCGCCGGCGCTCACCAAGAAGCGGATCGACGGCACGGCCGCGGCGACGGCCACCGCAGTGTCCAGCAAGGACGCGCAGGTGATGACGGTCGCGACCTCGGCGTGACCCAGGATCGTGACGACCTCGGGAATCGACAGTCGGGTGTTGGTGGGCACCACGACGGCCCCGGCTTTGTGGACCGCGGCGTAGGCGACGATCCAGCGGAGGGACTCGTCGCTCGGGAGGTAGATCGACACCCGGTCGCCCGCTTCGATGCCCGCATCGACCAGACCGCGGGCGAGGCGGTTGGACTCGACGTCCCACTCCTCAAAGGTGATCTGGGTGCCGGCGTCGAGATCGCGGTAGGCGACCTCGGGGCCGTGGCGACCGGCCATGAAACGCAGCTGGTCGACTTGCAGATCGCCCCACTCGGGCATGGCCCCCACCTCACCGAATCGTGTGAGCGGGTGACGCTACCGGCTTTCCCGCTCGTGCGACTCCGTCGCAGGCCGCTCGGGCCCCGCTCGGCGCACCGGCGTGACGGGCGGTCTGCCCCCGCCTCGCTACCGGACCGACGAGTGCCGTCGAGAGGAGTGCGGTCTGGCAGGCTGGGCCGATGCGGGTCACGTTCCTCGGTCACGTCGGCATGTACGTCGAGACCGAGGGCGGGTCGGTGTTGTGCGATCCGTGGTTCAACCCCGCGTACTTCGGTTCGTGGTTCCCGTTCCCGCGCAACGACACCCTCGACCCGTCGGCGTTCTCGTCGCCCGACTACGTGTACATCTCCCACCTCCACCTCGATCACTTCGATCCGCAGTGGCTGCGCGCGCACGTCGACAAGCAGGCGCGCGTGCTGTTGCCGGCGTTCCGTGTGAACCATCTCGAGCGTGCGTTGCGTGAAGTCGGCTTCACGAACTTCGTCCCGACCGATCACGCGGAGACGGTGCATCTGGGTCCGCTCGACGTGACCATCCTGGCGATGACGGCCCCGGCCGACGGACCCTCCGGCGACTCTGCGTTGATCCTGCGCGATTCGACGGCGACGCTCCTGAACCAGAACGACGCCCGTCCGCGGGACTTCGAGGAGTTGGAGTCGTTCGGCCCGTACGACGCGCACTTCACGCAGTTCTCGGGCGCGATCTGGTACCCGATGGTCTACGACTTCCCACCGGACGAGCAACGCGTGCTCGGCATCGCGAAGCGGGCTGCACAGATGGACCGGGCCGTCCACTACCTGGCCGACGTCGGGTCGCCCAACCCCGTCCCGGTCGCCGGTCCGCCATGCTTCCTCGACGAGGACCTCTTCCGGTTCAACGACCTCGACGCAGATCCGGCCAACATCTTCCCCGACCAGACCGTCTTCATCGACGAACTCGTGCGCCGGGGCCTGCCGCCGGGCCAACTCTTCGTGCCGGGCTCGGTGGCCACGATCGCCGGCGGAATCTGCCGGGTGGAGCATCCATCGGGGGACATGCACCCGGACGCGATCTTCGCCGACAAGCGGGCCTACCTCGAGCGGTACCGGGACGACTGGCAGGAGTGGCTCGAGCGCGAGCGGGCGAGTTGGCCGCGCGGCCGGTTCGACATCGTCGCCGAACTGCGGGCGTGGTTCGAACCCCTCTTGGACCTGGCGCCGTACACGCGTGCCGGCGTGAACGGGAGCGTGCTCATCCACGTGGGCGACCTCGGGGTGCTCATCGACTTCCCGGCCGGCCGGGTGAGCGAATGGGCCGATGAGCCGGTCATGCACCGCATCGATGTGGACCGGGCGCTCGTGGAGTCGCTGATCGAACGGCACATCGAAGACTGGGTCAACGAACTGTTCCTGTCGTGTCGGTTCCGTGCCCATCGCGAGGGTCGCTACAACGAGTACGTGTACACGTTCTTCAAGAATCTGTCGGTCGAACGGATGGCGTTCTGCGAGGGCTACTACGCGACCATCGAGGAACCCGACGACGAGATGTTCCGCTGCGGCGACTACCTGGTGCAGCAGCGGTGCCCGCACCTGCGTGCGGATCTCGAACGGTTCGGCACCGTCGACGGTGACGTCCTCGAGTGCAAGGTGCATCACTGGCGCTTCGAGCTGTCGACCGGCCGCTGCATCACGTCAGACGAGCCCGAACACCATCTCCACACCGAGCGGATCACCGACTGATATGCGGATCGATCTCCATGCGCACACCGCACCGCGGTCCAACTGTTCGCGCACGACGTTGGACGAGTTGGTCGCCACTGCGCGCGCTCACGGCCTGGACGCGCTGTGCATCACCGAACACGACGTGCGGTGGCCCGATGCCGAACTGGCCGACGCGTCGGCGCTCCTCGACTTCCCGCTCATCCCGGGGGTGGAGTTGACCACCGACGTCGGCCACGTCCTGGCGTTCGGTCCGCTGCGCAAGCCGCTCTGGATGGGGTACTCGCTCGCCGAACTGGTGGAGGAGTGCGAGCATTCGGACACGGCGCTCGTCCTCCCGCATCCGCTGCGTCGGTACGCGGGGGAGCGGGCGGTGAAGGGTGGGCGGAAGCCGCCGACGCCGGCCGAGATCGTCGCCCTCCCGCAGTGGGAGGTGGTGCACGCGATCGAGGCGGCGAGCACCCAGACGACCACCCTCGAACACACCCTCACCGCCGCCGCCCTCACGGCATTGCCGCGCCCGGCGGTCGGTGCGAGTGACGCCCACGGTCCCGGTCTCGCCGGCTTGTTCGCCACCGAGATCGACGGCCCTATCCACACCGCCGAGGACCTCGCCCGGGCTATCCGCGCCGGGCACGTACGCCCATCCCGCTTCACTGCCTGATCCCGCGCTCGTCGGCGCGCGAACCGGATCGGCCGGTGCGGGCAAGAGTGGGTCATGAGCGGTGATCCGCACGACGGCCGACTGATCCGCGCCTCACTCGACGCGCCGGAGCAGTTCGCCGACATCTTCGAGCGTCACTACCGCGTCATCGACGGCTACTGCTGCCGACGATTCGGCGGAGACGGTCACGACGTGAGCGCACAGACCTTCGTCGAGGCCTTTGGCAGCCGACACCGGTTCGAGTTCGACCGGGCGGACGCGCGCCCCTGGTTGTTCGGCATCGTGGCCAACCTGGGGCGCCGCCACCGCCGGACCGAGATCCGGCGATTGCGCGCCTACGCGCGTGTCGATCACCGGCAAGCACCCGAGGCGGACCTCGACGCCCGGGTCGACGCGATCGCGCTCGGCGAGCGGTTGGCCAGCGCACTGCACGGCATACCTCGTCGTGACCGCGAGACGCTCCTGCTCTCTGCGTGGGCCGACCTCTCGTACGAACAGATCGCCGAGGCCCTCGCGATACCGATCGGGACGGTGCGGTCGCGGCTCGCGCGAGCCCGCGGCCGACTGCGGACCGCGCTCGGTGATCTGGTCGAGGACGGCGAAGCCGACGAGTGGGCGCCATTGCAACTGCGAGGAGACGAAGCATGAACGAGATCGAGCTGCTCCGGGAGTTCGACCCGAGTTCGGTGGACGACGATGCGAAGCCGGCGGCTCGGGCCGCGCTCGATGCGGCGATCGAGGGCCACGGTCTCGGGACCGTCACCGATCGCAGGACGTCCACCCGTCGGTTCGCGGGCCGGGCGCTGGTAGCTGCTGTCGTGACGACCGTGCTCGCGGTAGGCGGAGTTGCGCTCCTCCAACGGCAGGTCGACGATCGCATCGATCGGGTGGGGCGGCGGACGTTGCCCGCCGGAGTGCTCGACCCCTCGGCGGTCACCTATCCCATGACGATCCTGGTCGTCGGGAGCGACAGTCGGGCATTCGTCAGCAATGCCCAGGATGCGCAGACGTTCGGCTCTGCTGCGAGCCAGTCCGGACAGCGCGCCGACGTGATGATGCTGGTGCGGCTCACGGCGACCGGTGTCACGGCGGTGTCGTTGCCTCGCGATCTCCTCGTCGACGATCGTGGCACCCCTCGACAGCTGAATGCGTTCTTCAACGACGGACCGCAGCCGCTGATCGACGCGATCAAGACGGATCTTCACGTGGAGATCAACCATTACGTCCAGGTCGATTTCCGGTCGTTCATGAAGGTGGTCGACGCGGTGGGCGGGCTGCGGATGAACGTCACCGACCCGATTCGAGACGGGTACAGCGGGCTCGACGTCGCAGTGCCGGGATGCACGCGTTTCGACGGCAACCGGGCGTTGGCTTGGGTGCGGAGTCGGCACCTGGAGGCGTTCGACGGAACCCGTTGGATCGACCGCTCCGGCGCAGGCGACTTGGATCGGATCCAGCGCCTCCAACAGTTTCTACAGAATCTCATGGTTGCGACCAAGGCCCGGGTGGGGAACGACCTCGGGTCGACGCAACAGATCGCCGATGCGGTGGTCTCGTCGCTCACAGTCGACAGTCGGCTCGACCGGGACACGATCAAGCAACTGGTGCACCGGTTCGTGCAGGACGACCCGGCGACCTGGACCTTCCGAACGCTGTCGGTCGAAGCGGCGCCGAAAGACACGAACCGGCTCGTGGTGGCGGGTCCGGTGGGGGACGCGATGTTCCTACCGACGGCCACCGGAGGCGTTCCCACCGTCGGACCGCATACTCTGCCACCCGGATTGGGGGACCCCTGCTGAGGTGACGCCTCCGTCAGATAGGACGCGTCAGGGATACGATCCCCGAGCTTCGCACACTGCCAGCCCTGACCCGGAGGACGCCCCCATGGGTGACGCCGTCATCGTCTCGACCGCCCGTACTGCCATCGGCACCGCCCGCAAGGGCACCCTGCTCGACGTCTCGGCGTTCGAGCTGGCCGAGCACGCGGTGGGCGCAGCACTCGAGCGCTCCGGGGTGCCGAAGGAGGACGTCGACGACCTCCAGATGGGGGAGTCGCTCCAGGGTGGCGGCGACATCGCGCGTTACGCCGCGGTGGAGCTCGGTCTCGAGAACGTGCCCGGCGTGGCGTTGAACCGCCACTGCGCGTCGGGCATGGCCGCAGTCCAGGGCGCCGCGGCGAGTATCCGCGCCGGCATGGACCGCGTGGTGCTCGCCGGTGGGGCCGAGTCGATCTCGAGCTCACCGGCCGCGATGAAGCGCGTACTCGGCACCGACGACATGGAGCCGTGGATGTCGCCGAGCCACCCGGCCACGCCGGACGCGCCGGCATTCGACATGTCGATCACGGTCGGCTGGAACTCGGCCCAGAAAGCGAACGTCACCCGTGAGGAGATGGACCACTGGGCCTTCGAGTCGCACAACCGTGCCATCGCGGCGATCGACAGTGGCAAGTTCGAGGACGAGATCGTGCCCATCACGGTCAAGCGCCGTGACGGCGAGACGGTCGAGTTCTCGGTCGACGAGCACCCGCGCCGCGGTACCACGATGGAGAAGCTCGCAAGCCTCAAGCCGCTCCACCCCGAGATCGACGGGTTCAGCATCACGGCCGGGAACTCCTCAGGACTGAACGACGCCGGCGCGGCGATGATGATCGTCGCTTCCGAGTACGCGCAGGCCCACGGGTTGCGGCCGATGGCGGTCGTGAAGTCGTGGGCGTCGTCCGGGGTCCCACCCCGTGACACCGGGCTCGGACCCACGCTCGCCATCCCGAAGGCGCTTGAGCGTGCAGGTCTGACCGTCGGCGACGTCGACCTGTTCGAGATCTACGAGGCGTTCGCGGCGATGTGCGTGGCGAGCACCCGCATTCTCGGCATCGACCACGCCATCACCAACGTGAACGGCAGTGGTTGCAGCCTGGGTCATCCCGTCGCAGCCACCGGCGCCCGGATGATCATCACGCTCGTCAACGAGTTGGCGCGGCGCGGCGGTGGCATCGGCGTGTCGAGCATGTGCGCCGGCGGCGGCATGGGTTCGGCCACCGTCCTCGAGGTCATGCCCGCCTGATCGGGTCGGCGAGGCTCAGCAGCCGAGCTGGAGTTCGGCCGGTACCGGTGGGGGCGCCGAGCAGGACACGTGGTTCTGCCCGTAGGCGTCCACGTTCCAGGTCGCGCCCAGGCGTTGGAGCGCGACGGTCAGCTGCTGCGCTCCGGACCCGGCGTTCGGCACCAGCGTCACCGCCGACCAGATCGGATTGCTGGTCGACACCCGGCAGTTCGAGATCGTGTACTTCTCCATTGGCACCGATCCCATGCCGCCCTGCACCGCCGCATAGATCGCGCCGGCCCGTGGGCCGCAGTTGCCCGCGTTCGGTGGTGCGCTCGTCGGCGTGGTCGGGGGCACCGTGGTCGACGGCGTCGTGGGCGCAGCGGTGGTGCTGCTGCTCGTCGTGCTCGACGACGAGGTCGTCGTGGCGTGGTGGCGCCGGGTCGTTGTGGTGGTGCGGTTCGGCTTGGGCTTCGCGGTCGAGGACCCGGAGTCACATGCGGCGAGACCGAGTACGGCGAGGGCTGCGCACGCCAGCGCGCGGCCACGAAGAAATGCAGAGGGGAAGACCATCACTCCAGCTTGGTCGAACGGGACCCTCCGGAGTCGGCATTGGCGACCGGCGGCTTCACTAACGTGGCGCCATCAACCCCGACCTCGTTCTTGCCCTCGAACTCGCCGACGCCGCCGATGCGTTGACCATGGCCCGATTCCGGGCCGAGGATCTCGTCATCGACCGTAAACCCGACACGACGCATGTGACCGAGGCCGATCGGGCCACCGAGATCCTCATTCGCGAGCGCATCCAGGCTGCACGGCCCGGTGATGAGGTACTCGGCGAGGAGTTCGGCACCGAAGGGAGTTCGTCCCGGCGCTGGATCATCGATCCGATCGACGGCACCGCGAGTTACGTCCGTGGGTTCCCGGTGTGGGGCACGCTCATCGCGCTCGAGGAGTCGGGCGAGTTGACCGTCGGGGTCGTCTCCGCGCCCGCATTGCACATGCGGTGGTACGCGGCACGGGGCGAGGGCGCGTTCGTGAACGAGCGCCAGATCCGGGTGTCCAGGGTCTCCGAACTCGGCGACGCGCAGATGTGCTACTCCGACCTCCCGTCCTGGACCGAGTTCCGCACGACCGCGCAACCGATGGTCGATCTGTTGCACGCGGTGTGGCGCACGCGCGGGGTCGGTGACTTCCTCCAGCACATGTTCGTCGCCGAGGGCGCAGCCGACATCGCGGTGGAGCCGATCGTGAATCTCTGGGACCTTGCCGCGATCCAGGTGATCGTGGAGGAGGCGGGCGGTCGGTTCACGAGTCTGGAAGGCGAACGGACCGCGTCCGGTGGAAGTGCCCTCTCGACCAACGGCTTGCTGCACGACGAGGTGCTCACTGCACTCGCGGAAGCCCGCCCACGCGTATGAACGCGACCGGACCGCTCACGGTCGGCATCGACATCGGCACGTCGTCGGTGAAGGCGATCGCGGCCGACGAGAACGGCACCGTCGTCGCGCAGGCGCGTATCCCGCACGAAATCCGGATCCCAGCGCCGGACCGGTTCGAACACGACCCGACGGTGGCTTGGCGTGACGGTCCCCGCGCCGCACTCGCCGCCCTCGCGCTCGACGAACCGCCGGCCGGCGTGAGCGTGTGCGCGATGGTCCCTTCGATCGCTGCGGTGGATGCCGACGGCACCGCATTGACTCCGGGCCTGCTGTACGGCGACGCCCGCGGTCAGGGCGAGCCGAGTTCGGGGAATCCGGCCGAGACCGGCGAACTCATCAACTTCCTCCGCTGGGCGAAGGGTGCTGCGTCGGATGCCGCGGCGTTCTGGCCCGCCACCGCGATGGCGAATCACGCATTGAGTGGCGAAGCGGTGCTCGACACCACGACCGCGAGCGTCGCCTACCCGCTCTTCGACTGGACCAAGTGGGATCCGGCGGTCGCGGAGGGTCTCGGGATCACCGTCGACCAACTGCCACGGATCGCCCCGACCGGTTGGGCCTGCGGTCACGTGGACGGCCCCGACGGTCCGGTGCTCGCGCCCGGTTGCATCGACGTGCTCACCGACCAGATCGTCGCCGGGGCGAACCAGGTGGGTGACGTCCTGATCCTCATGGGCACGACCCTGATCGTGAACACCGTGACGCCGCGTCACGACCCGGTACCGGACTACTGGGTGATGCCGTTCACGGAACCGGACCTGTTCCTGGCCGGCGGTCCCAGCAACGCGGGTGGTCTCTTCATCAACTGGGCGACGCGCACCCTCGGAGCCGAGGCGCCCGGTCTCCCGGCGCGCGCCGATCGGGTACCGGTCTGGGCGCCGTACCCGCGTGGTGAACGCGTGCCGCTCCACGACCCGCACCGGCGGGGGATGCTCGCCGATCTCGACCTGACCCACGATGCGGCCGCCATCCGGCGCGCCACCTTCGAGGCTTCGGGGTTCGTGACCCGGCGGATGGTGGACGCGGCCGCGGCGGCGCACGGGGTCACGCCCCGACGGATCGTGGCGACCGGTGGCGGAACCCGCGTGGACGAGTGGGTGCAGGCGATCGCCGACTGCACGGGACTGCCCGTGCAGACGACCGCAGTGCCGGATGGCGCGGCGCTCGGCTCGGCGTTACACGCCCCCCACGCCCCGGGACTCGAATCCGGAGCGATGACCGATGCCCGGCGCTGGGCCCGTCCCGGCCGCACGGTGGATCCGGATCCGGCCTGGGTCGAGCCCGTGGACGAGCGCTACCGCCGGTTCCTCGTCCTGGCCGGCTGACCCGGCGAAACCTCTAAGCTGACACGCATGTCAGTTACCTCGGATCTGCCGTTCGACGTCATGGGCCAGTACTCAGGGGTCGCCGGCGACCTGCGTGACCCGTACCCCGACTTCCACCTGAAGCGGCGGGAACGGCCCGTCGAACTCATGGAGGACGGCGGCTACGAGATCTATCCGTACGACCTGGTGTCGAGCGTGATGCGTGACAACGTGAAGTTCGCGTCGGGTTCGATCCGTGAGTTCATGAGCGTGGTCATGGGTCCGTACCCGCTCGTCGGCATGGACGAACCGGAGCACCGCCGGCTGCGGGCGCTCGTCGCCCAGGCATTCCGGCAGCGGATGCTGGCGCACTGGGACGAGGACCTCGTGGTGCCGGTGGTCGACGAGATGATCGACGGCTTCGCGGCGCGCGGCAGTGCCGACTTGGTGAGCGAGTTCACGTACCACTACCCGGCGCAGGTGATCGCGGCGATTCTCGGTTTGCCGCGTGAGGACCACGCGTTCTTCCACCCGCGTGCGCTCGCGCTGATCAACGTCGCGGTTCGACCCGAAGAAGGCATCGTCGCGAGTGAGGAACTGCGCGACTACTTCGTCGGCATCATGGACGAGCGCCGCGCGCATCCCGGCACCGACATCATCAGCGAACTCACCGCCGCGGAACTCGACGGCGAGCGCCTCGGCGATGAGGAGATCTTCTCGTTCCTGCGGCTGCTCCTGCCCGCCGGAGCCGAGACCACGTACCGGGCGACCGGCAGCTTCCTCTACGGCCTGCTCACCAAACCCGATCAGATGGCCGCGCTGCGGGCCGACCGGGAACTGATGACCCAGGCGATCGAGGAGTCGATCCGTTGGGAAGGACCGCTGCTCATCACGTCACGCGAGTGCGCGGCCGATGCCGAAGTCGCCGGGGTGCAGATCCCGAAGGGTGCGTTCGTCACCGTCAACGTCGGTGCCGCGAACCACGACGAGACGCGATGGGAGCGTGCCGACGAGTTCGACATCTTCCGTGCGCCCCAGCCGCACATCGCGTTCGGCCACGGTGTGCACATGTGCCTCGGGATCCACCTCGCCCGGATGGAGATGGCCTCCGCAGTCAACCAGTTGCTCGACCGGTGCCCGAACCTCCGCATGGACCCGGAACGATGGGAGGCGGACGACGTCCACATCCACGGTGAGCGGTTCCGGTCGCCGACCACCCTGCCCGTCCTGTTCGACGTGGCGTAGGTGATCCCGATGACGCCGACCTGGATGCGGACCTCGCGGGACCGATGCCGTGGCGGATGGTCGCCCTCATGGGTGGCGCCGGGGTCACGCACTTCACCAACCCCGGGTTCTACGACGCGATCGTCCCGAAGTGGATGCCCGGATCGGCCCGCACCTGGACCTACGCGAGTGGTGTGGCCGAGTTGGCCTGTGTGGCCCTGATGGTTCGGCCCCGAACGCGTCGGGCCGGTGGGTGGGCGTCGCTCGCGACGATCCTCGCGGTGTGGCCCGCCAACTGGCAGGTGGCGCTCAACGGTGGGATGCCCGACGCCAAGCCGCCGATGGACTCGGCCGCGGTCTCCTGGGCCCGCCTCCCGCTCCAACTCCCCATGCTCTGGGGTGCCTTGAACGTCGCCCGCGGCGGTTGACTCGACGCGCCGCCACTCAGGCGGTGCGAAGACCGGCGGCGTGGGGGCTGTCGGGCGGGGGGAGTGGGTGACGGAAGAGGGTCGCCGCGTTCTCGTGGCTGATCTTCGCGACCTCGTCGGCACTCAGGCCGCCGAACACGTCGGTGAATACCGACTGTGAATCGGGCCAGGTGCCGTCGCCGTGGGGGTAATCGGTCTCGAACATGATGTGGTCGACGCCGATGGTGTCGCGCGTGACGAGCGTCGACGGGTCGTCGATGGTGCAGAACCAGAAGTTGCGCCGGAGCACCTCGCCCGGGCGGAGCTCCCCAGCGAAGTACTTCCCGTAGCCCGACCGGTTGACGATGTTCTCCAACCGGTCGTGCAGCATCGCGACCCAGCCGATGCCCCCCTCGCTCATCGCGATCTTCAACCCGGGATGACGGACGGCGTACCCCGACCACAACCACTCCGCGCACGCCGAGAGCGAGAGTTGCCCGAACAGTGTGGCGCCGAGTGGCACCATCGGCGCGTCGTCGGGCATGGCTGCGACACCGGTCGATCCGACGTGGAGACAGATCACGGTGTCGGTCTCCGCGCAGGCGGCGATGATGGGATCCCACCATCCGGAGAAGATCGACGGGAGATCGATCCGGTGCGGTTGCTCAGGCAACGTCACGGCGGTGAACCCACGGGCCGCATTGCGCCGGATCTCGGCGGCGGCGAGCTCGGGATCGCCGAGGAACGTGATGCCCATCGGGACGATGCGATCCGGGTACGGGCGGTACCACTCCTCGTAGAACCAGTCGTTCCAGGCCTCGGTCACCGCCAGTCCGAGTTCGGGATCCGACGCACGCGAAAAAACCGCCCCGCAGAATCCGGTGATCTGGCTCGGGAAGTTCACCGACGCCCACACCCCGTTGATGTCCATGTCCCGGACGCGGGCGTCGATGTCGTAGCAACCGGGGCGCATCTCGGAGAACCGGGTCGGCTCGACGAGCCAGTCGCGACGATCGCGTCCGACCACCGCATTGAGCCCCACCTGGAAGAAGATCCGACCGTCGAACTCCCACACCTCGTGGCCCTCGACGGTTTCCACCACCCGCGGCGCCGCGTGCTGAAGGGCACGGGGCAGCCGGCCGGTGAACATGTCGGGTGGTTCGACGAGATGGTCGTCCACCGAGATGATCGTGTGGGCGATCGGTCGGGGCGCGGGATCCTCGAGGAGCCCGTGGGTGTCCGACTTGCGCCAGTTCAGGCGCCATGGGGATTCGGTCATGCGTGCTCCCTTCGAACGCGCAGTCTGGCACCGGTGGACGGGTCCGGCGGTGAGTGACCTACCGTTCCGTACACGTTCCATCGGCGGAGGCAGTGATGACAGTGACTGGGCAGCACCCGGCTCGATACGGGCTCGCGGGAGCGTGGGTCGGTGCAACCGGCGTCGCGCTCCTCACCCTCGCGGCGTGCGGCAGCAGCGGAGGATCGAACGCTGCCACGCCGCCGTCGTCGGCCGAAGTCGTGGGGGTCAAGGATCTCTGCACGGTGATCACCCCGGCCGACGCGGTCTCCGTGTTCGGTGCTCCGGGCACCGCGCAACCGAGTTCCGGATCCACCAAGGGGCTGAGCGGCGCGTGCCTCTACAAGAAGGACGGCACCGCACCGACCGTCGACCTCCTCCAGGTCCGGGTCTACGACGGACCGCAGTTCTACGGCGAGAAGCTGTTCAAGCACCCCGAGCCGGTCGAGATCGTCGGCGCTGATCGGGCCTTCGAACGGGTGGGGACGGCCAAGGGTGGCGCGACCACGTACGACCTCCAGTTCCTGAAGGACGGCAAGACCGGCGCGATCAACTACGTCGCGACCGGCGGCACGAGCAGTACAGCGTCGAGCGCGGCATTGCGTTCGGTCGCTGACAAGCTGGCTCGAAACCTCTGAGCCGCGCCGAGACCGGTAGGGTCCGTCGCACGACGAGAGGAGCAACGGTGGCACTGGCGATCGAGATCAACCGCGAGGTCTGTATGGGGTCGGGGAACTGCTCGTTCTGGGCGCCCGCCGTCTTCGACCTGGACGACGACGGCGTGGCCATCGTCATCGACGCGGCCGGCGACACCGAGGAGAAGGTGATCCTGGCGGCGCAGGGCTGCCCGACCCAGGCGATCACCGTGACCCGCGACGGCGAGAAGATCGTCTGATCCCGCCCCGGTCGGTCAGGGAGCAACCTGATGGCTGAGCTCGACGTCACCCGCCTGGCGCGGGTGGCCCGCACGAATCTCCGGCGCCGCATGGCGCGCCGTCCGATCGCCTTCGTGCTGAGTGGCGGCGGATCGCAGGGCAGCTTCGAAGTCGGAGTGCTGCGGTACCTCTACGACGACGTCGGCCTCCGACCGTCGATCCTCGTCGGGTCGTCCGTGGGGGCGATCATCGCGGCCAAGTTGGCCGAGGGCGACGACGAGACCACCGGCCGGTGCGCACTCGACGAACTCGAAGGAATCTGGCGCGGCCTCACCTCGAATCGCGACATGTGGCTCACCGAGCCGTGGCTCGACAAACTCCGCTCTCAAGCGAACTGGGCATCGGAGCTGCGCGGTCGCGCCGGTGAGCACGGCGCCGCCGGTAGCCAGGCGCGCGTCGTGATGCGCATGCTCGGAGAGATCGTCCGGCACCCGCCCGAGACCGACGGCACCGTCGAAGCCCTTCGCGCCGCGATGCGCGCCAAGTCGCTGCTCAACATGGCTCCCGTGCGCACGATCGTGGAGGAGCAGATCTCGATCGATCGCATGCAGCAGTCGGGACTCACCTTGCGCGTCGGCGCGGTGAGTCTCGAGAGCGGGGAACTTCGATACTTCGACCAGCACGGCCAGACCTACGCGCGCGACGGCGAGCCGCTCGATGTCGAGCCGGTCGACGTGCACGACGCGATTCTCGCGTCGGCATCGATCCCGGTCGTGTTCCCACCGACGGCGCTCGGCGGTGAGCACTACGTCGATGGTGGTGTCCGCGAGATCCTTCCGCTGGCGCTGGCCTTCAACCGCCTGGGTGCCGGGCACATCTTCGCGGTCGTTGCGTCCGCACCCGGCGTGGACGCGTGGGGCGACGCAGCGGATCGGGGGCTGTTCGAGATCGCGCGGCGGGTCTCGGCCGACATCGCGCCCGACGAGACGCTGCTCAAGGAGATCGACCCGCCCCGCGGGTGGGGCCGGCGGGTCACCGTGATCGCACCGGAGGTCGACGTGCACGACGCGTTGACGATCGACCCCGAGTTGATCGCGGCGTCGATGGACTACGGCTACATGCGCGCGTCCGACGTGCTGCTCGATTTCGATGCCGAGCTGTGCGGGCTCAGTACCGCGATCGCGGAGTGCCGAATGCGACTGCGGCTCACCCGCGGACCGATCGCCGGACTGTTACAACGCGACCCCGCCGACGACGTGCCCGATCCAGCGGCCGAGGCCGTAGAGCGACGCCGTCTCGGACGTCATCTTGCGGATGACCCATTCGAG
>JBBQXR010000031.1:0-16215 GCA_038209455.1 Acidimicrobiia bacterium | reverse complement strand
GGCACCATGAGGCGCGCGTCGTCGGGGTGCACCATCCATGCGCCGTCCGGATCCGCGATGCGCATCGTGAGGATCCGCCCGTCGCCGTCGACGTCGCGCTCCACCAGGCCGGGGGTCTGGTCGGGCCGCGGGTACACGCGGGTGGACGAGCGGAGGTAGGTGGGGTCGTCGGCCAGCGCGAGTTCGACGCCGTCGGGATTCACGCGCGGCATCACGTAGAAGGTGCGGGTCGCGAGCGCACGCGTCACTGCGGGGTCATGGCCGTACCCCGTGACGAGATGGTGGAGCAGGTGGAGAGCGGCGGTCGACGCGGTGACCTCGGTGGCGTGGATGTTCGCCTCGACGAAGACGGCCGGCTTTTCGGCGGCCGGTCCGGTGGTGGTGTCCGTGACCGTCGCGAGCCAGATCGTGCGGCCTTCATGCGAGGTGCCGACCGCCTCCAGGCTCATCAACTGCGGCGCGCTCGCGGCGAGCGACTCGAGCGCGGCCACCAACTCGGCGTACGGGTAGAGGTGGTCGAAACGCAGTTCGGGCATGGCCGGGGACCCTAGAGGCCGGGTTCGGCGTACCGCTCGCTGTCGAGGATGACCGCGGCCTCGAGATCGGCTCGGACTGCGACCGACGTGCCGATCGGAGGCTGATCCCGCCCGACGGCCACCAGCGCGCCGACCGCGGTGTCGATGTGGCTCACGGAGTGGTCGCCGCGGAACCAGGTGGCGCGGACGGTGCCCGTGACCTCGTCGGTCGCCGCTCCGGCGGCGTCGGCTTCGGCTCGGTACCGGAGATCGGCGGGTCGGAAACCGATCCACGCGGTCGAGCCGATGTCGTCCGGAGCCGGGAGGGGCCCCCATGGCGTGGTGATGACGCCGGCAGCGATCGGCAGCGTGAGCTCGGTCGCGACACCGAGGAACCGGGCGGCGCGCACCGAACCGGGGGTCCGCCAGACCGCACGAGCGGAACCGGCCCGTTCGACCCGGCCGTGGTCGAGGATCACCACAGAGTCCGCCAGCGTGAACGCTTCGTCGAGGTCGTGGGTCACGAGCAGGGTGGCGGTGCCGGTCGCCCGGATGATGCGATGGAGTTCGGAGGCGAGGTCGGTCCGGCGTTCCCGGTCAACCGCGGCGAGCGGTTCGTCGAGCATGAGGAGCCGAGGCCGGGGCGCGAGGGCGCGCGCCAAGGCAACCCGTTGCTGTTCACCGCCCGAGAGTTCGTCGATCCGGCGGTGCTCGTATCCGGTGAGGCCGACGAGGTCGAGCATCTCGCGGGCTCGATCGGCGCGAGCCTCGGTCCGATCGCCGCGCATGCGGAGGCCGAAGGTGACGTTGCCGAGGACGTCACGATGGTCGAACAGCGCGTGGTCCTGGAACATGAGACCGAAGTCCCGTCGGTGGGGTGGCACCGCGGTCACGTCGGTGGCGTCCCACGTGACCGTGCCGGACGCCACCGGCTCGAGCCCGGCCACCGCTCGCAGCAGGCTGGTCTTGCCGCTGCCACTGGGACCGAGGACCGCGCCGATCTCACCGTCGGCCACGGTCAGGTCGACGCGATCCACGGCGACGACGGAGCCGTAGTGGACCGAGACGCCTGCGACCCGCAGCATCAGATGCTCCGCCGGCCGGGCATCACACGCTCGCCGGCGAGGGCGACGATGCCCGTGACGCATGCGAGCAAGGTGGCGAGCGCCATGGCCTGATCGATGTTCGTCGCGCCGGGGCGGGCGAGGAAACGGAAGATCGCGACCGGCGCGGTGGTGGTCTCGGGGCGCACGATGAACAGCGTCGCACCGAACTCACCGAGCGAGATCGCGAACGCGAACCCGGCTGCGACGGTCGCCGCCCGCGCCGCGATGCGGGCATCGATCTCCCGCCAGACGCGCGCAGGTCCGGCACCGAGCAGCGCTGCGGCTTCCCGCTGGTGCGGATCGACAGACCGCAGCGGCGGGACCGTCGCCCGCACCACGAAGGGGAGGGCCACCAATGCGTGCGCGATCGGGATGATCCACCACGAGGTGCGGAGATCGAACGGCGGGGTGTCGAACACGACGAGGAAGCCGAACCCCACGGTCACGGCCGACACGCCGAGGGGAAGCACCGCGAGCGACTCCGTGAGACGAGCGACGACCCGCCGTCCTCCTCGCCTGCGACCGCGGGGCCGGGTGATCGCGATGGCGAGCGCCAGGCCGAGGCCGGTGGCGAGGGTGGCGGCGACGAGTGCGATCTCCACCGAAGTCCCGAGCGCGTGCAGTCCGGAACTCGATGCGCCACCGGGCGTGGTCGTGAGGTTGGAGTAGCCGGAACCACCGTGGGCGAAGGAGCGGCGCACGAGCGCGAGGAGCGGCCATCCCACGAGCACCGCCGCGGGTGCGAGCGCCGCGCCGAGGACGGCCCACTCGCGTAGTGCGGAGATCTGCCGGCCGGTGGCGACGGTCCGGCTCACCCGGCGCGATCGCCCGGCCGCCGCGCTCGCCACGAGGAGCGCGACCCCCACCGCGAGCAACTGGATCACCGACAGCGCCGCTGCGGTCCGGAGGTCGAGGAGTTGCGCCGTGGCGCGGTAGATCTCCGTTTCGAGGGTCGCGAAACGCGGACCCCCGAGGATGAGGATCACGCCGAACGACGTGAAGCAGAACAGGAACACGATCGACGCGGCCGCCGCGATCGCCGGTCGCAACGCCGGCAACGTGACCGCGGTGAAGGTGCGGACCGGCCCGGCGCCGAGCGTGCGCGCCGCGTCCTCGGCGCGCGGGTCGAGCCCGACCCACGCGGCGCCCACCACGCGGACCACGACCGCCACGTTGAAGAAGGCATGCGCGAGGAGGATCGCGGCGAGCGATCCGTCGACACCCAGCCCACGGAACGCGGTTGCGACCACCACCGTCGGCAGGACGAACGGCATCGTCAGCCCGGCGATCACCAGCGCCCGACCTGCGAACCGGAACCGGCTGAGTACCGCGGTCGCGGGGAGCGCGATCGCGAGCGTCGCGATCGTCGAGAGGGTGGCCTGCCATGCGGTGAACCACGCGACGTGGCGGAGTGCGGGATCGCGGAACGCGTCGTCGATGGGGCCGAGATCGAGCGACCCGTGGGCGAAGAGTCCGCGCGCCATGATCGCGCCGACCGGCCACACGAAGAACAGGCCGAGAAACGTCAGAGGGAGCAGGACGAGCACTGCCGCTCCGAGGCGCCCGCCGACGTTCCGCCGGAGACCGGCGATCATCGCAGGACGTGCGCGGTCCAGTCCTTGATCCAGGTCGCGCGGTGGCGGCCGATCTCGGACGGCGACAGCGTGAACGGGTCGGCGGGCACGGTCGCGAACTTCTGGAACACCGGGGGCAGCGGCGTGTTCGGCACCGCGGGGTCCACGAACATCTGGAGCGGCATGTCGCGCTGGAACCGCTGGGTGAGAATGAAGTCGATCAGCTTGCGGGCGCCGTCGGGATGGGCGGCACCGCGGAGAACGCCCGCGAACTCGACCTGGCGGAAGCACGTGGCATCGAGCGAGACCGTCGGCGCGACCGTCGGCTGCGGGTCGGCGAAGTAGACCTCGGCCGGAGGGCTCGACGCGTAACTCACCACCAATGGACGCGTGCCCTTGCTTCCCGCCGCGCCGGAGAACTCACCGTTGTAGGCCTGCTCCCACCCGTCGACGACCTTCACGCCGTTCGCGCGCAGCCGATCCCAGTAGTCGAGCCAGTGGTCACCGAAGTGGGCAACGGTGGCCGCGACAAACGCGAGGCCCGTCGACGACGTCGCCGGGTTCTCCACCACCAGCAGGTTGCGGTACTTCGGGTCGGTCAGATCCTCGAGCGTTTTGGGCCGGAACTCGAAACGGGCGGCGAACGCCTTCTTGTCGGCGTTCACGCACACGTCGCCGAAGTCGATGGTGGTCGCGTGGTCGGTCGGGTCGAGGCGGAGCGCCTTCGGGATCGCGTCCGATCCGTTGGCGTGGTACCGGGCGAAGACGTTGGCGTCGAGGGCGCGGGTGAGGAACGTGTTGTCCACCCCGAAGAACGCGTCGCCGAGCGGCGCGTCTTTGGTGAGGATCACCTGGTTGAGGGCGGTGCCGGCATCGCCGTTCTTGAGTACCCGCACCTTCCATCCGGTCTGGCGGGTGAAGGCGCGGAGAACCGCTTTGGAAGCCGCGAAGGAGTCGTGGCTCACGAGGGTGATGGTCTTCGTACCGTTCGCGGATCCGCCACTCCCTGAGCTGCACGCCGATACGGCGACGACCAGGGTGACGACGAGGAGCACGATTCGGGCGCGCATCTAGCGACCTCCGGTGGGTTGGATGACGAGCAGGGTCCCGGCGCGGACCCGGACCGTGAAGGGTGAGTGGGTGACCTCGTTGCTGACCCCGCGCGTCGAGGTGGGGTGGAGTTCGTCGTCGCTGAGCGTCCACCGCAGACCATCGGTATCGACACCGGTCGCAGTGCCGCCGACCGCGAGGAGGGTGACGAGGGTGCCGAGTCCGCCCGAGAGCTCCGCGTGATCGTGGACGACGGTCACCCGCGCCGATCCGGCGAGCGCGGTGATCCGCATCCCGGACCACGCGGGTGCGGCGAGCAGGTGCAGACCGCCGACGAGATGATCGAGCCGCCCACCGCCCGCGCCGATCACGGTGACCGTGGTGGCGCCGAGGGTACGCACGAGGTCGAGGGCGAGTTCGAGATCGGTGGCGTCCTTGTCGGTGGGGTACTCCTCGATCCGCGCGCCCAGGCTCCGCGCCCGATCGAGGTCGGCGGCTGCCACCGAATCGAGGTCGCCGACCACGACGTCGGGGGTCAGTCCCAGCGCGAACACGTGCGCGAGTCCGGAGTCGGCCGCGACGACGAGGTCGGCGGGGCACAACGCCGGGTCCCAGGATGCGTCGGGTAGGTCACCGCCGGCGGCCACGATCGCGTGCATCGGTCGTCCTCACATCGGAGGTCGTCCCTGCGCACGGAAGACTGCGAGACCGAGACTCCCTGCGCCGGCATGACCCGGATCAGGTTCTGACGGTCGAGGGCTGCGTGCCCTCCTCTCAGCCCGGCGCACCGGACTCCCGCGTGTTCGTGGGCGACCCTATCGGGTCGGGCCGCACCGGCGTCCCGGGTTCAGATGAGCGTGAGCCCACCGTCGACGGCGATGGTCTGGCCCGTGATGTAGCTCGCGTCCGGGGAGAGGAGGAAGGCAACCGTCGCCGCCACTTCCCAGGCGGTGCCCTGGCGCCCGAGCGGGACGGGCGTGCGCTCGCGCGACGGCCGACCGCGTGACGCCCATCGCCCCATCGGGGTGTCGATGAGGCCCGGGGCCACGACGTTGGACCGGATCCCGCGCCGACCTGCTTCGAGGGCGACGGCCCGGCTCAAACCCACGATGCCGGCCTTCGACGCGTCGTACGCCGGGATCCGACTCCCGGGCTTCAGCCCCGCGACCGAGCTGATGAACACGATCGAACCGCCGGCGCCCATGAGCTCGACCGCCTGCTGCGAGATGAGGAAATGCGACCGCAGGTTGACCGCGAAGGTGACGTCCCAGTCCTCGACCGTGGTGCCGCGCAACCCGGCGCCGCGTCCGGTGCCGACGTTGAGCACCAGTCCGTCGATCGCTTCGCCCAGACCGGCGACGATCGCCGCGCAGCCGTCGGTGGTGGCGGCGTCGCCGACCACGACCCGAGCCTGGCTGCCGGTGCCCCGCACGAGTTCGGCGGTGGTCTCGGCCAGAGACGCGTCACGGTCGATGCACACGACCGAGGCGCCCTCAATCGCGGCGCGGACGGCGATCGCCCGGCCGTTCCCGATGGGTGCCTCGGGATCGTCTGACGGTTGGGTGCCCGCGCCGACGACCGCGATCCGCAGCCCGGCGAGGCGGTGGGTGAGGTCGGTGCCGCTGGGCTCGGACCGGTCGGGCATCGGGTGAAGCTACCCCGCAGTCAGAAGCGGAGGCCCGGTCAGTCGAGCGTGGCCCGGATCACGAGGCGTTGCGCCGACGATCCGAGGGGGTGGCAGGTGAACAGGGTGAGCGTGTGACCCGGCGTCTGCTCGGTGATCCATATGGCTGACGGTTGGACCACGAACATCTCGGTCACGTGGTACGTGAACGCGTGACCGGCCGCGTCGACGAGGGTGATCGCGTCGCCGGCAACGAGATTGGCGGTGTCGTGGAAGGGCGCGGTGTGGCTGTTGCGATGGCCGGCGATCACCGCGTTGCCGTAGCCGCCCGGAGTTGCCGTGCCCGGCCAATGGGAGGGCCCGAGGTCGATCGACTGCTGGGTGATCTGATCGCGCAACTCGGCGTCGAGCCCGATCTTGGGAATCTGGATGCGGCCGATGATCGCGATCGGGCGGATCACACTCGGGTCGGGAACGTCTTCGGGGGTGAGCAGGGTGGTGTCGGGGGGCGGTGCGGGAGCGGGGGTGGTCGTGCTCGTGGTCGTCGAGGTCGCGTCGCTCGCGGCGCGGGCGCGTTGGATCCGATCGGGTTCGCGGCTCGAGGCGGTGCGCGGCAACACGCCGTGGGCGACCGGGCCGCTCGGCTCCGGGGTACCGCCGACGCCGACGATCGCAACCGCCGTCAACGCGAGACCGGCCAGCGCCGCCATGACGGCGCCGTGAGTCCGGCCGACGCGAATCGGAGATGGTTCCGATGTGGTCATGGTGGGGTCCTTCGGGCGGGTCGCCCGGGGTGTATCCGGTCGCGCGGGTCGATACGCACCGAATGCAGAGTTTCCGCCGAGCCGCTTTGATAGCTCATGCCACGATCTGCGGCAAGGCGGAGGGTTTCGTCCTGGTCGAACCTTTCACGGGAGTTCACCGATTCGCGCGGAGCGCGCGAATGGGGTCACGAACCGCCGGATTCGCCCCCACCGGATGGTCCGGGACCTCGCAGGACCACGTCGGCCTGCCAACGCTGCTCGGGCCATCCCCGGCGACCCCGCGTGCGCTGCACCCGGTGCAGCCAGTCGACGACGGCCTCCGGGTCGTGGCCGAGGAGGACGAGCGCGCTGCCGATCACCGATCCGGTGCGGCCCCGCCCACCGTGGCAGTGCACGAGCACACCCTCGCCGGCAGACCAGCGGTCGGCCACCAGGATCGCAGCGGCGCGGATCCGGGCCTCGTCGCCTTCGGCATCCGGGGGTTGGCGCCGCGCGACGAGATCCGAGAGGTGGCTCGCGTGGCTCGTCAGTGGAGTCGCGTCGTACTTCGCCGCGTCACGGGTCAGGTCGATGACATGACGGAATCCGAGGCCGGCGAGCGTGTCCCAGACCCCAGCCCGCGGGTAGGCCATCCCGGCGAGGGGTGTCGGTGTTTCGCACACCCACCAGAAATCGGCCGGCACCGCGAGCGACCCGATGAATCCCGGTCGCGCTCCGGGTGGGAGCAGGACCGGTGGTGTCATCCGCGCGCCGTGATCAACGCCTCGAGCGGCGCGAGGTCGTACGGCGAACCGACCATCACGATGAAGTGCTCGGCGCCGGCCTCGAGGTACGCGTCGACGGCGTCGACCTCGTTGGGTTGGATCGCCACGGTCCGCTCGACCTCCTTCGGTGAGCGTCCCCGCTTCTCACACCACTCGGTGAGCACCGAGTTCTTGTGGGCGAAGTTCTCCGGCGGCCCGAAGGAGTTCCAGGCGTCCGCGTATTCGGCGACCAGGCGCAGCGTGACCTTCTCGCCGCTCCCGCCGATGAGGATCGGCACGTCACCTTCGGGGGGCGGGACCAGGGCACCGAGGCGGTCCGCGATCTTGGGCAGCGCAGCCTCGAGGTCACGCAGCCGGTCCGGCGCGGTCTTGAAGTCGTAGCCGTACTCCGTGTAGTCGCGTTCGAACCACCCGGAACCGATGCCGAGGGTGAAACGACCGTGGCTCAACAGGTCGATGGTGCGAGCCATGTCGGCGAGGAGTTGCGGGTTGCGATACGAGTTGCAGGTGACCAAGGCCCCGATGTGGGCGTGCTCGGTGTCGACGGCCATGGCCGCAAGGAGTGTGTACGCCTCGTAGTGCGCCGCATCCGGGTCGCCGTACAGCGGGAAGAAGTGGTCCCAGATCCAGATGCTGTCGGCACCCATGGCGTCGGCGGCTTTCCACGCGCTCCGCAGTTCGTCGACCGTCCCGACCTGGGGATGCAGCTGCACTCCGACTTTGAACGACACGGTGGGGAACCTCCATGGTGCGCGAGATGGTGGACGGCGCGGCACACTACCCACCCCATGTTCATCACGAATCACGTCCTCGCGGGGGCCATCGCCGGCAGTGTGTTCCGTCGCCGCCCCGTCGCCGCCTTCGGCCTCGGGTTCGCGACGCACGTGGTGATGGACATGACGCCGCACTGGGGTGACCCGCAGCTGGGGCGGGACGGTTTCTATGCGGTGGCCAAGCGGGACGGGCTGCTCGGGCTCGCCACGGTCGCGCTGGTCACGGTGGCGGGGGTGCCACCCCGGCGGGCCTTGCTCGCCGGAATGGCCGGCGCCGCGATCCTCGACTCGGACAAGCCGGGCGAGTTCTTCTTCGGGGTCAACCCGCTCCCGGCCGCGGTCGACCGGATGCACAAGCGGATCCAGCGGGAGTCGCCCGAGGGACTGAGGACCGAACTCGCCGCGGGGGTCGCTCTGGCCGCGGGGGTCACGGCATTGCTCGTGCGGGCCCGCCGGCGTCTTGCCTGACCGCCGACGTCTGGCAACATGCCCGGGTGCAGATCGGGGAGAGCTTCGTGGGTGAGGGCCTGGAGGCCGCCCACATCAATACGGTGGTCGGGGAACGGTCGGGCCCGGTCGGAGTCGCGTGGACCACCTCGCTCGCCGCCCCGACCCATGGTCACGCGGCATTCGTGACCGTCATCCAGCCCGGGCTCGCCGTGCAGCCCCCTACGCTGTTCGTCAACAAGGCCGGCATCGCCGGCGAGCGCCACGCGGAGATGACCTGGGGCGCGGCGCAGGCCGGGGTCGCCGCCGGAGTGGCCGACGCGGTGGCGGCGGAGATCCTCTCGGCTGATTGGGTCGGCGAGTTGGTGATCATCGCCGCCGTCTGGGTGAACCCGCTCGCGGCCGACGCCAAGGCGGTGTTCGACAACAACCGTGACGCGATGAGCGCCGCGCTGCTCTCCGGGTTGAAGGGTGGTCCGAGCATCGACGCCGTCGATGCTGCACGCGACGATCCGTGGAACCCCTTCTACCGGCCCCGCTGAGTCGTCGTGGATCTCCGGTTCTCGGCTGAACACGACGCGTTCCGCGCCGAAGCGCGCGAATGGCTCGTCACCGCGCTCGACGGTGAGTTCGCGGGCGTGCGCGGCCGCGGCGGTCCCGGAGACGAGCACGCGCTCTTCGAGGAGCGGCTCGCGTGGGAGCGGGCCCTCGGTGCGGCCGGCTGGACCTGTCTCTCGTGGCCGGTCGCGTACGGCGGACGGGACGCGTCGCTCCTGGAGCAGGTGATCTTCTACGAGGAGTACGCCCGCGCGGGTGGTCCCGGTCGCGTCGGTCTCGTCGGTGAGGGCCTCATCGGGCCGACGATCCTCCACTTCGGCACCGACGCACAGCGCGCGCGGTTCCTGCCCCGGATCGCGAGCGGCGAGGAGCAGTGGTGTCAGGGCTACTCGGAGCCGAACGCCGGATCGGACCTCGCCAACCTGTCGACACGGGCCGAGCGCGACGGCGACGAGTGGGTGCTCCACGGCCAGAAGGTGTGGACGTCACTCGCGCACTGGTCGCAGTGGTGCTTCGTGTTGGCCCGCACCGACCGCGACGCACCCCGTCATCGCGGCATCTCGTACCTCCTCGTGCCGATGGATCAGCCGGGCATCGAGATCCGACCGATCGAGCAGATCACCGGGACGTCCGAGTTCAACGAGGTGTTCTTCGACGGTGCGCGCACGGCGGCCGACCTCATCGTCGGTGAGGTCAACGGTGGCTGGAAGGTCGCGATGGGCACACTCGCGTTCGAACGCGGCGCGCTCACCCTGGGGCAGCAACTCGGCTTCGCCCACGAGTGGAGCGAGATGGTCGGCGTCGCGCGCGAGCGAGGGATCGATACGGACCCGGTCACGCGGCAACGACTCGCGCAGACCTACATCGAGGTCGAGATCATGCGGTACACCGCGATGCGCGGGCTCACCGCGATGGCGCGCGGTGAGGTCACACGGGAGACGTCGATCGGCAAGCTCTTCTGGGCCGGCCTGCACCGGCGGATGGGTGAACTCGCGATGGACATCCGCGGGCCGTGGTCGCAGATCGGTGACGCGTTGCCGTACGACCTGTCACTCGCCCAGCGGATGTTCCTCTACACCCGGGCCGACACCATCTACGGCGGCTCGAACCAGATTCAGCGCAACATCATCGGCGAGCGGGTCCTCGGCCTGCCGCCCGAACCCAAGGTGGGCACGTGAGCGAGCAGCAGCCGGTCGAGCCGAGCATTCCCGACGCCCACGGATTGCTCACCGGTAAGCGCGTGCTCGTCACCGCAGCAGCCGGGACCGGCATCGGGTTCGCCACCGCGGAGCGTTGTATCGCCGAGGGCGCGACCGTCGTGATCAGCGATGCGCACGAACGCCGGCTGGCCGAGTCGGCCGAGCAACTCGGTGACGGGGTCGCGGCCGCGCTGCCGTGTGACGTCACCGTCGAGCAACAGGTGCAGGCGATGTTCGCCGGCGCGGTGGCCGCAGTCGGCGAGGTCGACATCGTGGTGAACAACGCCGGACTTGGTGGCACGGCCGACCTCGTCGACATGACCGACGAGCAGTGGATGAAGGTCCTCGACGTCACGCTCAACGGCACGTTCCGCTGCGTGCGCGCCGCATTGCGGCACATGCAACCGCGTCATGCCGGGGTGGTCGTGAACAATGCGTCGGTCCTCGGCTGGCGTGCGCAGCGCGGCCAGGCCCACTACGCCGCAGCCAAGGCCGGCGTGATGGCGCTTACGCGGTGCGCCGCGGTCGAGGCCGCGCTCTACGGCGTGCGCGTGAACGCGGTAGCACCGTCACTCGCAATGCACCCCTTCCTCTCGAAGGTCACGAGTGACGAGGTCCTCGAGGAACTGACCGCGCGTGAAGCCTTCGGCCGCGCCGCGGCCCCGTGGGAGATCGCGAACGTGATCGTCTTCCTCGCGTCCGACTACTCCACGTACATGACCGGCGAAGTCGTCAGCGTCAGCTCCCAACACCCGTAACCACCCAACTTGCGTCGCAAACCCGCGATAATCGCGGGTTTGCGACGCAGGATGCGGGGGATCAGTGGCAGTGGGACGCGTCGGACGGCGGGACGTCGAGCGCGGGGTTCCGGTCGAAGAAGCCGAACGGGCTGAGCAGGAAGCCGGTGTACTCCACCGGCATGACGGGCCAGTCCTCCGGCCGCACGAAGTGCGTGATGCCGAACGAGTACCAGACCACCACGTCGGCGTCGACGAGTGAGCGGTCGGCCGCGGTCCAGAGTGGGAGACCGTCGCCGCCCACGTGCTGGTTCGGGTAGTTGCCCGACGCGCGACGTTCGTCGGGGGAGTACGGCGTGACCCAGAGGTTGTGCTGCGCGAACCCGGCCCGCTTGCCGACGCTCGACTCCGGGTCCGCCAGCAGCGTCGGCGTGCTCATGGTCGGGATCAACTTGTAGGCCGTCGGTTGGCCGAGTCCGTTGCGCGCCTCGGGGTTCACGATCCGCCACGACCGTGAGGTCGCGGCGTTGGTGTCACGCCGGGCCGAGAGTTCGGACTCGAGCCGGGTCGTACGGGCGCGGAATGCATTGCGCCACGGGTTGTCGGGGCCCGCCTCCACCTGCTCGGACTCGACCTCGTAGATCTCGTTGATCGGTCCGTCGACGTCGAAGTCGAGCCGGGCCGAGAACATGTGCTGGTGGTTGGGCGCGGCAACACCGGGGGCGACGATGTTCGCGTAGCCGGGGGTGGCTCCCTCCTCGACCGCCATCGGCGAGACGATGCCGGTGAGCTTGACCTCCAACTGGATGTTGCCGTAGAGGTAGAAGTACCAGAAGAAGCCGTACTCGTAGTTGCCGACGGTGGAGATGAAGCTCACCACCAGCCGTCGGCTCCGCCGCACCTCGCTCGTGCCACCGAAGAGGTCGACGTGCTTCCAGAGGATCCCGTAGTCCTCCTCGTGCATGCAGATCGCGTTGCGGATCGTGTACGGCTCGCCGTCTTCGCGCGCGAGCGCCACGTCGAAGTAGTGGATCTCGCCGAGACAGTCGCATCCGAGGGTGAGTGACTGCGTCATGCGGCCGAGCCCCCACTCGCCCGCGTCAAACGCGTTCTTCCAGCCCTGCTCGGGTCCGGGATCGCCGTAGGGGACGACCATCTCGCTGATCGACGCGCGTTGCAGGATCGACCGTTCTCGCCCGGCGTCGTTGTACGTGACCTGGTGCAGGACGAGTCCCTCGTACGGGTCGAAGCCGAGGCGGAGCGACCACTTCTGCCACTGCACGAGGTTGCCGTCGACGGTGAAGCTCGGGCCTTCGGGTTGGGTGATCTCGATCGGCTTGAGGTCAGTGCGCAACGGTTCGTTGTCGGCCGCGAAGTAGCGCGCGTGCTCGGTGGGCAAGGTGACGATCCCGTGGTCGATGACCTCGATCACCTCGTTGCGGCCGAGGTCGAAGTGCACGATCAGCCCCTCGATCGGCCGGGCGTAGCCGTTGTCCTGCGGATCGGTGCGGAGGAACGAGATGCACCGCGCGATCCGCCGATCGGTCTCGGCGTCGTAGCCGAACACTCCCGCGGGCCACGGGTCGATCTGCACGTTGTCGACGTCGGTGATCCCGCGGCGCGCCAGCGCGGCGACGTACTCGGGGTGGTCCTTGGTGGTGAAGATGGCATTGGCCGACTCACCGAAGAGCAGCGTCGGCCGCACGTCGGGCAACGTCGCCCACGTGACGACGCCACCCTCGGTGAGCGAGACGATCACTTCGTCGACGCCGAGGCCCGGGCCGGTGACCAACTCGACCCGCACGCACCGGTCGACCGGCCCCGCGGCGAGTGCGACCTTGTCGGGTTCGTGCAGCACCACGTGCACGAACGTGGCGCCCGGAGTGAACCGGGAGTCGGCGCGCACGATGGCAGTGGCGCGGGAGATCTCGTCGCCCGCGAGCATGGACAGGGGGTGGGTCATGCGCGGATGTTCCCGGGCCGGGCCCGAGGTCGTCAAGCCAAGAACGCGCCGACCATCGCTTCGTACGCGGGTTTGGGTTGCAGCTGCTCGTCGAAGGGGAGGGCTGCGCCGTGTCCCGGTTGTGCGGCGGGGATCCACGAGTGGCGGTCGGTGAAGCCCCAGGTGGTGACCCCGTCGCACCGGACGACGGCGAGACACGCCCGTATGGTGTCGCGGTAGACCACGGCCTGGCGGTCCAGCGCACCGGGTTCGACGGGGGTCCGCAGCGCGACATCGAGTTCGGTGATCCAGATCCGGAGCCCGGCGGTGGAGAAGCGGTCGAGGTTCGCGGTGATGGCGGCCGCGCTCTCGCTCCGACCGAGGTTGCGGTGCATCTGGAAGCCCACGCCGTCGACCGGCACGCCCGTCGTCCGGAGCGCGCGGACCTCGTGCAGGAGTGCGGTCGACTTCCGGTTCGTGACGTCGGTGCCGAACTCGTTCACGTACAGCTGGGCGTTCGGGTCCGCTTCGTGGGCGAAACGGAAGGCCAGCGCGAGGTAGTCGGGCCCGATCCCGCGGCTCCAGAGGTCGTCGCGGAGACCCGGGCCGGTCGCGTTCAGTGGCTCGTTCACCACGTCCCACTGCTGCACCTGACCGCGGAAATGCCCGACGACGGTGTGGATGTGGTCGCGCAGAATGGCGATCAACTGCTCGCGGTCGAAATGACCATCGGTGAGCCAGGCCGGGAGCGAGCGGTGCCAGACGAGCGTGTGGCCTCGGACGGTCAGGTGATGGGCACGCGCGAACGTGACGATCGCATCGGCGGCGGAGAAGTCGTAGCGGTCGGGCGCGGGATGGACCAGGTCCCACTTCATGGCGTTCTCGGGGGTCACGCTCGAGTAATCGCGGGCGACGAGGGCGAGCTCGCGCGGGTCGGTACTAGCGGTCGGCGCCGCGAGTGCAGTCCCCACACCGCGACCCCGCCGACGGGCCGCGGCCCGCAACGTCGTGGAACCGCTCCCTCCACTGACCCTGGTGTCGGGATGGCGCGTCGAGGTCGTCGTGATCGTCGGGATGATCAGCACGCCGAGCGCGAGGGCTGCCAGTGCCGCGACGACGACTGTGACCCGGCCGCGACGCGTACTCACGTCGGGCCGGCTGCCTCGAGGTACGCGGGCCGTTCGCCACCACCGTGCACGGTGAGGTTCGCGCCGGAGACGTACGCCGCGAGCGGTGACGCGAGGTAGAGGCACGCATTCGCGATGTCGTCGGGCGATCCCATCCGTCCGAGCGGCACGGTCGCGCCGACCGCCGCGATGCCGGCCTCGTCGCCGTAATGGAGGTGCGACTGTTCGGTGCGGATCAGCCCCGCGCTCACCGCGTTCACCCGGACCTTGGGCGCGTAGTCGACCGCGAGCGTCTGCGTGAGGTTGAGGAGCCCGGCCTTGGCCGCGCCGTACGCGGCGGTGCCCGGCGACGGACGCATCCCGCTGACGCTCGCGATGTTGACGATTGCGCCGCCGTCGGCCTGGGTCTGCATCACCGCGTTGGCTCGTTGGGAGCAGACGAGCGGAGCGAGCAGGTTGAGTTCGATGATCGAACGCGAGAACTTCGGCGAGACGGTCGCCGAGTCCACCGACGGTGAACCACCGGCGTTGTTGACCAACACGTCGAGCCGACCGAAGCGGGTCACGATCTCCGAGACGAGCGCGTCGACGGCTTCGGGATCGCGAACGTCGGCCGGGAGGAAGACCGCCGTCCCGCCGCCGGCCTCGGGCAGTTCGTCGGGCGCGGTACGGCCGCAGACGACGACCTCGGCACCGTGGCCGAGGAACGCCTCGGCGATACCTCGACCGATGCCGCGTGCGCCTCCCGTCACCAACACGGTGCGCCCCGACATGTCCAGATCTCCGCTCATGCGGGTAAGTTTCCCCGATCTGACGACCCGTCAGATACCCCACCCGGTTTTTCCTCTTCCCCCGGACCCGCCCATGCCCACGACCCTGACCGTTGACGACGCCGGTATCGGCGAGATCGTGATGGACAACCCGCCGGTGAACGCCCTCACCGTCGCCGGGTGGTTCGAGCTCGCCACCATGCTCCGGGCCGCGGGTGACGACCCGGCGGTGCACGTGGTGGTGCTGCGAGCCGAGGGCCGTGGCTTCAATGCCGGCGTCGACATCAAGGAGATGCAGAACTCCGAGGGGTTCGACGCTCTCATCGGCGCCAACCGTGGGTGTTTCGCCGCGTTCGCCGCGGTCTACGAATGTGCGGTGCCGGTGATCGCGGCGGTGAACGGCTTCTGTCTCGGCGGTGGCGTCGGCCTCGTGGGCAACGCCGACATCGTGGTCGCCAGTGACGACGCCACCTTCGGCCTTCCCGAAGTCGACCGGGGCGCGCTCGGGGCCGCGACCCATCTCGCGCGTCTGGTGCCCCAACACCGCATGCGGGCGATGGTGTACACCGCGGCGACGATCACCGCGCACGAGCTCCACCACTTCGGTTCCGTCCTTCATGTGGTGCCGCAGTCGGAGTTGCGCGACGCCGCGTTCGCGGTGGCACGCGACATCGCGGCCAAGAGTCCTACCGTCATCCGCGCCGCGAAGGAGTCCCTCAATGGCATCGACCCGATCGACGTGAAGCGCTCCTACCGATTCGAGCAGGGCTTCACGTTCGAGCTGAACCTCTCGGGGGTGGCCGACGAGCACCGCGACGCGTTCGTCGCCAAGCGCGATACGGACACGACCAAGTGAGCACACTTCATCCTTCCTCCAAGGTCGTCACCGAGGCGGACGTCGTCGGGGAGCTGCGCGACGGCATGACCATCGGCATCGGTGGATGGGGTTCGCGCCGGAAGCCGATGAGCATCGTGCGGGCGATCGCGCAGAGCGACGTGAAGGACCTCACCGTCGTCTCGTACGCCGGACCCGACCTCGGCCTGCTGTGCGCGACGGGCAAGGTCCGCAAGGCCGTCTACGCCTTCTGCTCCCTCGACTCCATCGCGCTCGAACCCCACTTCCGGACCGCACGGCAGACCGGCAGTGTTTCGACGCTCGAGATGGACGAAGGCATGTTCCTGCTCGGCCTCCAGGCCGCGGCATGGCGGGTGCCGTTCATCCCCACCCGGGTGGGGCTCGGCTCCGATCTGCTCGACCGCCAGGA